>JAHIWG010000142.1 GCA_018816345.1 Spirochaetota bacterium
CGCCGGATCCGCTAGCGTACGCGCTACGCGGTCGAAAAGCTCAGAAGCCTTCCGCGCGTACTCGGGCGAGCCGGCGGCCCGCGAGTAGGCGGCCATAGCCGCTATGGCGAACGTCTCGCTGAAGACGTAGCGCTTACGCTTCACGACGGGCCTGCCGTCCCTGGTAACGCGAAAGAACATCCGGCCGTCGGAGTCGAAGCAGTGCCGCTCTAGGAACCCGACGCACGAGGCGGCCGCCTCCAGGTACTCGGGCCTCGGCTCGAAGTCAAGATAGGCCGAGGCGTAGGTCCAGGCGCTCCGTCCTTGGAACCACACCGACTTATCGTCGTCGAGCAGCTCTCCGCGGCGCCCTAGCGCCGTCAACATGCCGCCGTGCTGACGGTCTAGCCCGTGCCGTAGCCAGAAGGGCAGGATATCGTCGCGCAGGCCGGAGCTTAGCCGGTCCCTTAATCTACGGAGTTCCGCTTCGTTCGTGATGTCCATGAATCTTCCTTTCAGCCTATGGCGCAAGGCGCATAGAAGGACCTGACGCGTCGTAGGTCGGCCTAAGGTGCAGGCTCAGCGCTGATAGAGTCAAGCCTCCCGTGATAGAATGAGGTACGATGGATACGATACTATACAACGCGCTGCTAGCTCTTGAGGACGGGCTCAAGCCCGGAAGCCTGCGGTTCTCGGGGGGACGCGTCGTCGAGGTGGATACGCTCGGGGCGTCCTCGGCCCCGAGCGCGCGGACGGCGAGCCGATGCAGGTTAATCGACGCGGAAGGCATGATAGCGGCCCCCGGCCTCATCGACCTGCATTGCCACGGGGGCTCGGGCTACGACGTCAACGACGAGGATCCCGGTTCCGTCGCGGCCGTAGCCGAATTCCACCGCGCGCATGGAGTCACGGCCATGATGCCGAGCATCGCCGTAGACGCCCGGGCGGTCATGGAACGCTCCCTCGATCGAATACGCGCAGCCGTGATCGACTCTGATTACAGCGGCGGCTCTAGCGAGATACTGGGCGCTCACCTCGAGGGGCCCTTCATCAGCGAGCGATACCGCGGATGCCAGGACATCGATAATATTCGTCCGATGGACAGCGCGGCGATCGCCTTCCTCGAGTCATGGGCGGGCTCCCTCGCCCGGGTGACCCTAGCGCCGGAGCTCCCCGGGGCGTTGGAGGCGATACCGCGCCTCCGAGAGGCGGGGATGACGGTATCCATCGGGCACAGCGAGGCTGACGCGAAGACCTGCCGCCTGGCGGCGGACCGCGGCGCGACGCTGGTGACGCATCTCTATAACGCCATGTCGTCGGTCCGCAAGGACGGCCCCTATCGCGTACCCGGAGTCCTAGAGGCCGCCCTGACGGACGATCGCCTCTTCGCCGAGATAATCGCCGACGGGATACACGTACCCGCGGAGCTCGTCTCCTTAGCGCTCCGCTGCAAGGGGCCGAAGCGTCTGCTGGTCTGCTCGGACGCCAACCGCGGGGCGGGCCTCCCCGATAGCTCCGTCATCGAGGTCTGCGGTAGTCGGGCCAGGGTATCGAACGGCGTCGCGGTCCTCGAGGACGGAACCGGCCTGGCGGGCTCGGTGACGACGCTCGACGGAATGGTACGGTACATGGCCTCCTCGCTCGGGCTCCCGGTGCACGAGGCGCTGCTGGCGGCGAGCGCCGTTCCGGCGATGGCGGCGGGCGTCGCGGATCGCAAGGGGCATTTACGTTCTGGCTACGATGCCGATATAATCCTACTCGACTCGAAGCTCGCGGTCCGCCGCGTCTGGTGCCGCGG
This sequence comes from Spirochaetota bacterium, assembly GCA_018816345.1. Classification (GTDB taxonomy): domain Bacteria; phylum Spirochaetota; class Spirochaetia; order Treponematales; family UBA12059; genus SZUA-370. The sequence goes on from JAHIWG010000142.1 coordinate 1,778, forward strand.
CGTCGAGCGCAGTAAGGAACACAGCACCCATGACACTCGCTAGCACCGCGCCCGAGCTGGACACGATATACGAAGCCCTCAAGCACCGTATCCTGAGCGGCGCCTACAAGCCTGACCATAAGCTATCCGAGGTACCGCTCTCGAGGGAATTCACCTGCTCCCGAACTCCGATACGAGAAGCCTTGAAGCGGCTCGAGACCGAGGGCCTCCTCTATATCAAGCCCAAGTCAGGCACCTACGTCAGGAAGATGTCGGCCCAGCAGCTCATCGAGCTGCAGGAAGTAAGAACGTATCTCGAGAAGCTAGCCTTCAGGCTCGCCATCAAGGCCGTGAAGCCCGAGCAGCTGACGGCGCTGCGCGAAGCGGTCGCGACGATGGATAAGCGGCTTAACGAGCAACCCTTCAGGGCTCGCGAATTCTCCCGACGCCACTACGCATTCCACCATACCCTTGTGCAGTCGTCCGCGAACCCGCTCCTGCTGCAGCTCTACGACGCGCTCAACCTCCAGTACTCCCACCTCTTCTTCGAGCCGGGCAACGTCGACCTGGACCGCGTCCGGATATCGAACAAGGAGCACGCGGAGCTCCTCGATCGGCTCGAGGCCGGCGAGCTGCGCGAGGGCGAGGAGCTTATAGACATCCACCTATGGGTAAAGAAGCGCATCCTCGACTCCGTCTACCTGGCTTAAGGCCCGAGCCAGGAACGACCTCGGGCGTCAGCGCGACGCGGGGCCGGACCGGTCAATCTCCTCCCCGAACATGCAATGCGCGCGCGGGCGTCCGCTCGTGCCGAGGTTAGTACCTCGAACCTTGCGCCTGACTGACTCAGTCCGCAACCAGTGCCACGCCTGCCAGCGCGCCTATACTAGGGCTGGCGTCGACGCGGCGGCCGCGACAAGGTTCGAGTAACTACATACGGCGCAGGAGAGAGCCGTTACCGGCCTCCGGGCGCTCGGGCTCGGATCCGGGCCGACCTCCCGTCTCGAGGGCGGCGGGGCCGAAGAACCCGGCGTATAGCTGGAAGCGGTCCTGGACTCCGAGGCGGGCGAAGAGATTCTCCACGTGCCGCTTGACCGTAGCCGTCGCGATACCGAGGCTAACGGCTATCTCCTTCCTCGAGAGCCCGTCGGCGAGGAGCATGGCTATCTCTACCTCCCTAGCGCTCGCGCCCCGCGCGGCCAGGGCCGAGCGCGAGGCGGACAATAAGTCGTCGCGCAGGGACTCGGGGGAAGGCGAGACCGCTCGCGAGAAGGCCGCCAGGTTACGGACCTTTATCTCTAGCTCGGCCTCGTCGAATGGCTTCCGGATATAGTCCACCGCGCCCTCGTCGAGGGCCGCCTCCCTCATGGCATCGTCAGCCCTGGCGGTGACGAACAGGAACGGCGGGGAGCGGCCGAGCCGCGCCTTGGTCCTTCGGTATAGCTCCAGCCCGTCGAGGCCGGGTAGCATTACGTCCGAGACTACTAAATCGTAGCGCCTATTGGCGAGCATGACTTCGGCCGTCTCAGCGTCGCCCGCCGTCTCCACCGCGCATAATCGCGATAAGCGTTCCGTTACGTAGGCCGAGAGCTCCTCGTTGTCCTCCACGTATAGCACTATCGGCCTATCGCCTCCGGGCATAGGCCGGGTCGCGACGCTCGCGATTTCCGTCGCCGAAACCGCGGGGCCCATCGGCCTGCAACCGAGAGCCCGATTGGCGGGCCTTGTCGCTGCCCCTGGAGGCCCCTCGGCCTTATAGATAGGTATGGCGATGACGAAGCGCGAGCCCTCGCCTCGACGGCTCCTGCAGCATGCCCGGCCTCCGTGGGCCTCCGCTACGCCCTTTACCAAGGCCAGCCCGAGTCCCCAGCCCGGCTCGCTGCCCGCGGAGGCCGAGCGGAAACCTCGGTCGAATATGCTCTCTAGCTCCTCTGGACGGATTCCCCTGCCCGTATCGTCTACATAGACCTCCGCCATGCCGGAGCTTTCGTCGAGACCGTCGTCTGGATCGTCGTCGAGGTCGCCTTCCCGGCGGCTCCGGAGCGCGACGCCCATCGTGACGCTACCGCCGGATCCGGTATACTTGAGGGCATTGTGCGCCAAGTTGACTATGGCCGTCCTGAGCAGCCTAGCCTCGCCCGCGACGCGAGCCCGAGCTATCGCCCCGAGTCGCAACGCCACGCCTCTCCTCTCCGCCTCGTGGCCGAGGGCGGCCGCGACGTCGCGGACGATGGCGTCGAGGCTTAGGGGCTCGAAGCTCAGCCCTCCGCGAGCCGCGGACAGGGCGGTGAAGTCTAGTATCCCGTCGAGCGTCTCCACGAGCTCCTCAGCATGGCGGCGGGCCGCCAGGAGGCACTCGTCGTCGCAGCGTACCGTAGCGCCGCGCTCGCCGCTTACGACGCGCCCCAGGGGCAGGCTTATAAGCGTCATGGGAGTCCGGAGCTCATGCGACAGCGAGGCCAGCAGGTTGGTCTTAATAAGGTCTTCATCGCGCATCCGCTCGAGCGCGCGCTGGAGGTCCTCCGTGCGCGAACTGACCCTGTCCTCGAGCTCCCTTACCAGGGCTCCTAGCTCGCGATTACGCTCGTCAAGCTCGCGGGACAGCAGCTCCGAAGCTGACCGGGCCCGCTCCGCCTCGATATAATTCCTCTGGGCCTCAGACAGCTTGGCTTCAAGGGTCTCCGGATACCGTAGCCCGGAGAACAGCAAGCGCAGCCCGTTGTAAGAGAGGCTAGAGAGCGACGGCCGGACTTCCCACTGAAGCTCGGCTTCGCAGTAGGGAGCGTCGAAGACCATCCCCCGCTCGAATAGGAGGAGGCCGTCTACCCTGACGTCGTCGACTATGCGGAGGCCTCCCGGCTCCTCCGCGAGTCGCACGGCGAAGCGGACCCCGCCGAGGTAGGCTCCCGACTCGTTCTCCCGGTAGTCGAGGCCGTAGCGCTCATAAGCCGCGAGGGCCGCGTTAGAGAGGAGATTCTGGTTCCGTATCACCCTATACTCGCAGCTCGACCCGAATCGGAACTCGACCGCCGCGGAAGCGAAGCCCGTGACGTTATGAGCCAAGCCGCCGAGGGCGTACGCGTTCACGGCCGGATCGACGTCGTAGCGTAGCCTGCAGTAACCTCGCCGTTCCTCGAGGACGGTGACGCGCGTATACCTCTGGAGGAATCCGGTTAGCCTGGTCATGAGGACGAAGAAGGTCTTCCTGGGCACCAGGCTCACGAGCACCCTATAAGAGTCTAGCAGCCTATTGCCGAGGGCAGACCGGCCCATGTCGTAGTACATGGGCAAGGTAAAGCCGTCCACGCGGTCGATTATAGACTTCTGGAAGATCAGGTGCTCGCGATAGTCTATCCAGCGCTCCCTGCCCTTGCTCCGCAACTCCGATGCCGGGAAAGGAAGCGCGACGTCCTCGATGGAGCCGCCCCGCTCCAGGAACCATTCGACGAAACTGGCGAGGTTCGTGCTGGGAATAGCGGGTCCGCTCAGGGCCTCGTCGTCCGCGATCCCCCGGATGGCCCGTAGCGCTTCTGACATATATACGGGATAACACGGCTTCCTATTCTTGTGAAGTAATTATCTTTTAAGAATGGGCCTAACGGCCCATACCGCGCGCCACGAAACCGGGTGGATACTATCGTCCGAGAAACGCGCGGCCTCGGGCCCGACCCGAGCCGCGAATCATTAAGACATGGAGGAAAGTATGACACGTTTTCCGCGAGCGCGCTTGTCCCCGGTCCTAGCGACTTTCGTCGCGTTATCCCTGCTCTTCCTGACAGCCTGCCCGCCCGGCGTCGACACCACGCCGGGCGTCAACGCCGTACTGGTGACGAGCGTCGCGATCAGCAACGACGCCGACACCTACGCCATCACTTCTCCGGGCGGCACGCTGCAATTGAAGGCGACAGTATCCCCCGCAGACGCCAGCGACGCGACGGTAACCTGGTCCGTCTCCGCGGGCGCCTCGTTCGCGACCGTCAGCGCGACCGGCCTCGTCGCCGCGGTCGCCAACGGCACCGCTACTATAAAAGCGACGGCCAACGACGCCTCCGGGATAAGCGCCACGAAGGATATAACGATTAGCGGGCAGGCGTTAGTCGCAACTCCGACGGCTTCTATCGCGTCTGGGGCGGTCGTAATAGGCCAACTTGTCACGCTGTCCACGACGACTAGCGGAGCGACTATAAGGTATACGCTTGACGGTACGGAACCAAGTACCGCGTCGAGCGAGTACGCGGTGGCTTCTCCGATAGAGGTAATGCAGGAGTCGGTTACGCTCAAGGCCAAGGCTTACAAAGACGGTGCGGGCGCCTCGGCGACCAGTACGTACGACTACTCGCTCAAGGACGGCTTTACGATCGTATCGGATGGAGCGCGGAGCTATTTCGCCGAGGGCTTAGCGGGCACGGTAGTGTCGCCGATGGATATGCGCGCATACGGCCCGCTATTCGAAGAGGCCGGGGACAGGGACGTGACCGTCATAGCCTGCAAGGACTCGCTCCTGTTTGGCACAGAGGCTAATCCATACCTTATGTTCACGATCACGTATGACTACTCGGCTACTTACTCCACGTATCAATCGCTGGTCCAGGTAGGCGTTCCGTTCAGCGAGCTGACGACGCTACCTAAGACCTTTACCGTCGGTACCGATTCGCTTAACACATCGGTAGCGGTACATGGGAATCCAATCCCCAGCGATCAAATCGCGGATGGAAGCACATTTACAGTAACTTCGCTCGGCGCCGTCGGAGAACCGATAATTGGCGAATTCTCGATCAATAGCGACGATGGAAGCAGCGTCGATTTCGCTATCTCCGGAAAGTTCAGGGCGCTCCGGGGTGGAGACGTACCGATGACGCTCGGTTCCGCCCTCTCGCCCCAGCTACTCTGCGCAGGCGTCAGCATGGGAAGCAATGCCGTCAACGGCTCTACGTCCTATTACCGGATACCCGTGTCCGACTGCGATTACTCGGTATTCGTTATGGCGTTCGGCGGCATGGGCGGTGGCGCCGCGGATACTAGCGTTACGATCAATAATAGCGAGAGCTATAATATTGATTTTAACTCGGACGGGACCAACGAGACATGGGCGACGTCGATCCACGAAACCGACGGGTATTACGACCTGACCGTTAAAGACGATTCGACAGCGGACGTAGCTGGCGCGGCCTACACCATAATACTTATGGAAGCATACTCCGACACGGCTCAATTCCTCGCTCGTTACGATGAGAACGCAAATGGGGATTATGACGACGTCGCCCCCGGCGCATTAGCTGTCATAGGAGATGGCAGCCTCGGGACCTATACTATCAGCGACCTGAATTCCATGCTCGCTTCTCTTAAGGATTATGTTCCTAGCGCGCAAGGCCTCGCTAGCGGCGACGAGATTCTATACGGTAAAGCCGAAGCGACAGGCGAGTACATCTTCGCGGTGCATCGCGCATCGAGCGGAGATAGCTGGTCTGTCTCGACGATTACAGAAGGGGCATATAACCTCATCAGCGAGCGCGACCCGTATAGCATCCCTTAATCGTTAGCTTAAGGCTTTCATACGGGCTGTCTAGAAGATCGGGCAGCCCGTTATTAAATATTTCAGTTTCTAGTCATAATCCGATAATTGCTATTAAGACCGATGTAAAGCGTGTTCTTATCTATATATCAGTCATCAACAAGCGCCCCATCCCCCCTCCCGCCGCCGCTCCCGTGGAGAAGGCGGCCTGGAGGTTATAGCCTCCGGTATCGCCGTCGTAGTCGAGGACCTCGCCCGCGAAGTACAGCCCGGGCACGAGGCGAGACTCCATGGTCCTTGGGTCGACCTCGCCCAAGGCGACGCCGCCAGCGGTCGCCATGGCCTCGTCCGGGCCGCCCAGGGCGCTGACGGGCACGGGGCACGCGCAGGCGAGCGTGATCAGGGCCTCGCGGGAGGCTCGCCTGAGGTCGGCGGAAAGCGCGGAGGCCGAAACGCCCGCGAGAGAGCAGAAGAGGTCGGCCAGGCTCCGAGGCAGCCCGCAGTCGGCGAGCGCCGTCCGCGCGAGGCGCCGAGGGCGGGCGGATAGAACCTCGTCGAAGCGCGCCCGGAACTCGTCCGGGCCAAGGGCGGCAAACCTCGCTTCGAGGACGTCGCCGGTCCTGATGCCGCGCGAGGCGTCCAGGACGAGAGGGCCTGAGAGTCCTCGGTGCGTTATCAACAAGTCGCCCTCGCCATACGACACCTTCTTGCCCCCGCGCCTGACCGTGAGGCCTGCGCCGCGGAACGACAGCCCGGCGGCCGGCGAGAGGGCGAACGGTTCCGAGTACGCGGGAGCGAGCGCGGGCCTGGGCGCGACGATCGAATGGCCTAGGGACGCGGCGAGCCTATAGCCGTCGCCCGTCGAGCCGGTGCCGGGGTACGAGGCGCCGCCGGTCGCGACGAGTACGGCCAGGGCGCGTACGGATTCTCGCTGACGATCGAGCGCTTCCCCCGATTGCCCCGCTTCATTCGGCTCCGTTGCAACGACCGCCTCTCCGGATGTTCCAGACTCCGATAGCGCGGTAATATCGAACGCCGCGCCGTCGCGGGAGAGCGAGAGCACGCGCCTGTCGCCGCGTATCGTTACGCCCAGGCGCGCCGCCTCGGCCAGCATTACGTCGAGGACGGCCGAGGCTCGCCTGGAGGAGGGGAAAACCTTGCCGCCTTCCTCGGTCTCGAACTCGAGGCCGCGCTCGCCGAACCAATCGAGGAGGTCGTCGTTGGAGAATCCATAGAGCGCCGGCCTCAGGAACCTGCCGGCGGCGCCCGGCTTGGCGCCGCCGCCGTATCGGGGGAGGAAGTCGGCCATAGATCCCGAGTGGGTTATGTTGCATTGGCCGGAGCCTGACACGAGGAGCTTCCGGCAGGGATTACGCTTGCGCTCGAGTACGACTACCCTCGCGTCGCCGCCCGAGAGCCCGGCGTACCTGATGGCCGCGAAGAGGCCCGCGGGCCCGCCGCCTATGACCGCCGCGTCGAAGGCGGCCTCAGGCATAGTCGAAGCGATAGGCCTTACCCACCGCCGCGGGCGGGCTCTCCAGCTCGGAGAACCGGAAGCCTGCGTCGAAGGGCACCGCGTCGACGACGCCCTGGGTGACGAGTATCTCCCCCGCCCTGGCGGTATCCTCGCCCAGCTTGCTCGCGGAATTCACCTCGCGGCCGAATACGTCGGAATCGCCTATGCGCAGGACCCGCCCGAAGCCTATGCCCGCGCACAGGAGCACGCGGTCCTCCTCCGGCTTGCCTTCGTTGTATTCCTTGCACGCGGCCTGCATGCCCTTGACGGCCTTGAGCGCCTTGATGGTGTTACGGAATATTATCATCATCGAGTCGCCCTCTATCTTGAGGAGTACCCCGTCGTGGTCGTCTATGACCGGCACCAGGATGCGTTCGCTCTCGTAGATGGTCTGGAGGAAATGGATGATGCCGAAGGCCTCGACCTTACGCGAGAATCCCGCCAGGTCCGTAAATACGATGGCCCATTCCTCGCCGAACAGGTCCCAGATGCGGGCGTCGATGCGCTCCTTGTCCGCGCCCGGCGCCATGCGCTCGGAGATTAGCCTCGATAGCCTGTCCTCGGAAGCGCCGACGGCTATGCTTCGCTGGTACATCATGGGATCCTCCTAACGGTACGTATAGTATAGTACTCGCCGGATCCAGCCCGGCGCAAGCTCCAGCCGGCGCGGAGCGGTCCCGGCTACGGCCGCGTTATCCGGATTACCAGGTCGGAGCCGTCGCACGGGGGCCCGCATACGAGGGGCGAGGCGGTCGCGATCTCGGATCCCGTGAAGGAGGATCGCCCGACGTCCCAGGTGCGCACGGAATACCGGCCGACGGCGAGGTCGAGGACGAGGACGCTGGGGAAATAGCCGGGCAGCCCCTCGCGCGCGCCGAGATAGAGGACGATGCCGCTCTCAGCGGGGCCTTCCAGCAGGCCCGCGCTCGCGGCCCAGAACGGCAGGGAGCGGAACAGCTCGTTCCTCAGGGTCCAGAGCCCGCCGTCCAGGTCCGCCGCGCCGGGCCGCGCCCCAATGGCGTCGGCCCGGCGTAATAGCCCGAGGAGCTCGGCCTTCCCGAGGAGCCTCGGCTCGCCGGGCTGTACGCCGGGCTGGCCGCTCGTCACAGGAAGCTCTCCAGGCCCAGGCGCTCCAGGGTTTCGTAATCGGGCGCGCCCTCGAATCTTACGGCCTTCGCCCCGGAGGACGCGCTGTAATTAGCCGCGATCGACGACAGCGCCTCCAGGTGGGCGCCGACCCGTTTCCACAGCGGGAACAGAGGATCGCGCAGCTGATCGACTACCAGTCCGGGATCGGACTCCTGCGCCGGATTGGGCGTCTCGACGAGGAAGGCCGCGGCCGCGCTGCCGTCTCCCCACTCGCGATGCGAGAGTCCCCTGAACTCGTCGGACGACCTATCGAGCTTCAGGTCTATGCCCTTGTCCTCGAGGTCGAAGACGACGTTGACCGCTATGTCTAGATTCTTGGGGTTGGCGACGATTATCCACTTGAGCTTGGAGCTGGGCCTCGCCTCGTGCATGTCGACGGCGACGTCGACCCGTTCGCGCTCCAGGATCCGCATGACCGCCAGGGCGACCCGCTGGGCGAGGGGCCCGTCCTCGTACCCGGGATACGCGCGGTTGATGTTCCGCTGCTCCTCGCCGGGCAGGCTCTCCCGGCTCCCCGGGTGCGCGTAGCGCTCGGGGTCGGGCCGGCCCTGGTGGGCGGGGTGCACGAGGCGAGCGCCGTATTTCAGGTACCGGGTGCCAGACACGGCCTCTACCCGGATCCAGGATGGCCTCGGGTTGGCGCCGTCGACGTAGCTTAGGCCGGAGCTGTTGAGCTTCGGGACGACTATCAGGCGCCCTTCGGCAGGGACGGCCCTCTCGACTAATACGGTGGCGGCGGTCATGCCGGCTATCTCGTTGGCGTGGGTGCCGGCGACGACGAGCATCGTCGCCCCGGGCTTCCCCGAGTCGAGCACGAAGACGCGGCTGTCGCCCGGCCCGTCCCGCAGGCTCGGTTCGTAATCGGAAAGCCACAGGAGCCCGGTCACGCCCGGGCCCGGCCTAGCGTCGCTCCCCAGGGTCAGGAGTCCCCCGCCGGCCGGATCCCCGGACGGAGAACCGGACGGAGAACCGGGCGAGACCGGGGCAACGGCCGCGCCGGCCCCGGGGCCTAACCCCCCGGAGCTGACGCAGGAGGCGAGCGCCGCGGCTAACGCTATCGAAAGGAGGCTGATCGCGCGAGCGCCGCGGGCTATCATACGCTGCCTAGTACCCGAGCACCGCGCCGTCGCGGCGGGGATCGGCGCCGCCGTGCAGCTTGCCGTTCTTCACGATAATGCCCTGCACCCCGCCGAAGAAGAGGTCGCGGCTCTCGTAGGCCTTCAGTTTATAGCCCATGTCCGTCAGCTTCGCGACTTCGGTCTCGGGGAAGAGGAAGCTCTCTATATCCATGGTGGTCTTGCCCGGGCCCTTCAGGTTGGTGCAGTACATACGGGGCGCCTCGATGGCCTCCTGCATGCCCATATCGAAGTCTATGAGGTTGGTGACGATCTGGGTCAGGGTCGGGACGATGCGGACGGAACCCGGGGTGCCCAGGGTGGCGAAGGCCTTGCCGTCCTTCATGACCAGGGTCGGCGCTATGGTCGTATTCATGCGCTTGCCGGGCATGTAGGCGGCGGTGCCTTTCTTCTTGTTGAAGTTGACCATCTCGTTATTGAGGATGATGCCCGTGCCGGGCACGGCCACGGCGGCGCCGAAGAAGCTGGATAGCGTCTGGGTGAGCGCGACCATGTTGCCCGCCTTGTCGACGACGGAGAGGTGCGTCGTGCTCCAGTGCTCGCTATTGGGGTCCACGGGCTCGTAGGAGCTGGCCATGGAATCGAGCTTGATGGAGGCGGCCTTGGCGTCGGCGTAGCCCTGCGAGGTCAGGGCCTTCATCGGCACGTCGACGTAGTCGGGATCGCCGAGGACGTTATAGTAGTCGTCGAAGGCCCGAGCCAGCACCTCCGAGAAGAGGTGGAGCTTCTGGGCGGAATCGAAGCCCATGGAGCGGATGTCGTAGTTCTCTATCATGTTCAAGGCCTGGATGAGGAGGAAGCCGCCTACCGGCGCGGGAGCGGATACCACGTCGTAGCCGCGGTAGGATCCCGTGGCGGGCTCCCGCTCGATAGCCTTGTAGGCGGCGAGGTCGGCCTCGTCGATGAGCCCGCCGTTAGCCGCCATGTCGGCCGCTATCAGCTTGGCTATCTCTCCGGTATAGAAGACCTCGGGGCCGACGGAGCCAATGAGGCGCAGGGTGCGGGCGAGGTCGGGGTTCTTGTACAGGTCGCCGGCCTCGAGGGGCAGGCCCGTGGGCGCTATTATCGACATGAGGTAGTCGTTGGGCATCGCGCGCTTGAAGTTATCGGCTATGACTCCCGCCAGGGTGGCGCTGACGATGAAGCCTTCCTCGGCTAGCTTGGCCGCGGGCTCCACGACCTGGGCGAGGCTCATGGTGCCGTACTGGGCCAGGGCCTTGGCGAGGCCCGCGACGGTGCCGGGGACCGCGACGGCGCGATGGCCCGCGTTGGGCCAGGTCTCGCCCGAGGCGTCGGTTAGCGAAGCGCGGCTCCGGTAGTCTATGGACGTGACCTTGTTCGAGTCCTTGAGGTAGATGACGATATAGCCCTCGCCGCCTATGCCCGTCGCGTTAGGCTCCACGACGCCGATGGCGAAAGCCGTGGCCACGGCGGAGTCGATGGCGTTGCCGCCGGCCTTGAGTATATCGAGCCCGGCCTGGGAGGCGAGCGGATGGGCCGACGCGACCATGCCGTTCTTCGATACGACCTCGGGAATGATAGTCTTCGACTCGGGGGCTGAGGCAATTCCGGCGCAGCCGACGACGAGCAGCGCCACTAGCAGGACCGAAAAGAAACGTATTTTCACCTTCATACCTACTCCTTGGACCGTTAATAATAGGCCGCGCCATACGCGTAGCCATGCGTCGGTCCCTGTTACGAAGACCGACGCGTAGAGGACTATTTCAAGAAGGGGCCTACGCCGTCGGCGACGAGGGCCTCGTACCCGGGCAAGCCGGAGAACACGATGCTCGCATCGGGATGGGCCTGGTTGTAGGCCCTGACCACGGCCTCAGTACAGGCGAGGTGCAGGGCGACGCGCGAGCCGAGCGGGGATCGCGGGTCGTCTACAACGTCCGTATCCGCCGCGGAGCCCTGGCCCATCCCGGGATGCGCGGACTCGGTCAGGAACGAAAGCGCGTCGGAGCCCGAGCCCCATTCCCGGTGGCTCAGCCCGCGGAAGAACAGGTTAGAAGGCTCCAGCTTCATGGACAGGCCGAAATCCAGATCGACGTCCATCGCGGCGGCCGCGGCGATATCTATATTCTTGGGGTGGGCCACCATCATGTTCGCCAGGCGGCCGCCTATGTCGGCCTCGTGGTAATCGAAGGCCACGCTTACCCGCTCGGACCGTAGCAGGAGCATGACGGCGTACGCTATCTTCTGTGTTAGGCCGGAATCGGTCGCGCCGGGGTACGCCCTGTTGAGGTTTCGGAACTCCCAGGCCGCGAGGGGCTCTTCCTCGCTGTCGGGGTGGACGTAGCCGCCATCGGGGTCGGCTACTCCCTGGTGGGCCAGGTTAGTGCAACGCGAGCCGTACTTGAAGAACCGGACGCCGCTCGGGGTCTTGAGCCGTATCCACGCCGGGCCTACGGTCGTGTAGTCGGGCTGGCTCGGCTCCTTGTCCAGGTGGCTGACGCCGGAGCTATTGAGGTTCGGCACCACTATTACCCGGCCGACGTCGACGCGGAGGTTCTCTATGGCGACGACCGCCGCCATTATGCCGGCTATCTCGTTAGCGTGGGTGCCGCCGCCTATGAACAGGGTCCCGCCCGGCTTCCGCCCCTCGAAGTAGTATACCCTGCTGTCGCCGGGCGTACCCAGGAGGCCGGGATAATAATCCGACAGCCAGCCCGTCCTGGAGAGCGAGGGCGAAGGCCTGTAGTCGTGGGCGATGGTATAGCGGCCGTGGACGTCGGCTCCCGTCGGGGCGGGCTGCACCGAGGCGACGCCGGCGAAGGCGGCCGCGGCGATGAGGAAAGTGATTACTCGCTTCATGTCTAATGCTACTCCCTATCCGCCGCCGGCACGGGGCTTAGGAAAGCGCCGACGCCCCGGGCTATCAGGTCCTCGTAGGGCGGGATGCCGCCTATCTCGACGTCCCTTCCCGGCTTCTCCATGCCAAGGGCGAAGGCCAGCTCCCCTATCGTCGCCAGGTGCCGGCCTACGCGCGTCTCGATGGAGATCCCGTCGCCGTCGAAGGGCACGTAGAGCCTGCCGAGCTCGAAGGCCTTCATGTAGGAGGCGTCCTTGCCGCTCAGGACCAGGGCCTCGTCGGTCCGGCCCCGTAGCCTGCCCTGGGAAGGATTGCAGGTCTCCAGCAGCACGGCCAGCGTGTCGGTCGAATCGCCCAGCTCGCGGTGGGTCAGCCCGCGCAGGTTGCGGGGCGACGGCTCCAGCGTGATGCTCAGGTCCTGCATCTCCAGCCCCAGCACGGCGTTTGAGGCCAGGGGCATGGCCCGTTCGTGGGCCACTACGGCGTTGACCACCGGGTACTCGGGGGAAGCCTCGTGAAGGTCGACGGTCAGGTCTATCGACTCGGCTCGAATCAGCTGGGCTATCCCGTAGGCGACGCGCTCGGTGAGGGTGCCGTCGGTTCGCCCGGGGTACGCCCGGTTGATGTTCCTCGTCTCGTTGCCCGAGAGCGCCTGGCCGCTCGACGCGTGGATATACACGTCGGGATCGGGCCACTGGTGTATGGGGTTAGTCGCCCTCGATCCGTAGCGGAAGCTCCGGGCCGACCCGTCGGCCAGCGTGAAAGAGAAGCTCGTCGGGGCGCCTTCCTGCGGGTCGTTATGCGTGAAGCCCGACGCGTTGGTTCGCGGGATCACGTACAGGGTGCCGCGATCGGGCTTCGCGTTCTCTATGAGGAGCAGCGCCGACAGGAAGCTGGCGGGCTCGTTAGGGTGCGTGCCGCCGAGGACGAGCATGCTGCCGCCGGGCTCGTCGCCGGAGAGGACGTAGACTTCGGTATCGCCCGCGCCGCCCGCCAAGGCCGGGAACCAGTCGGATAGCATCCGGACGTCTTTCACGCCCGGGCCCGGGACTATAGTCTCCATGGCCGAGTGACCGAGGAAGCTTACGGAGGCGGCCGCCGCCATGGCGACGGCGACGGCGCTGACGACCAGGGCGCTTACGTGGTGTCGTTGTATCATCATGCCCTACTTAATCAACAGGACGCGAAGGAGCAGCGGGATAGCAACCATGGCTGCGGCGCACTGCTTCCGCCAGTCCTTCTCGGTCCATAGGTTCCAGACCGTCAACAGGAGCACGGCCGCGCAAATTGCCAGGTATACGTATGTCATGCTAGGACCTTCCCATCATAGGAATCCCCGTATCGTGGTCGAGAACCCGATGAACAAGAGCGCCCACGCGACGACGACCAATGCGGGTAGTATCAATTTCTTCAGGACCAGCGAATACCGATCCACGCCCACGACCTGGGCCGCGAATATGGCCGACAGCGCGGTCGGCGGCATGAAATCGCCGAGGGCGGCGACGAGGGACAGGGCCGAGGCAGCGATTATCTGGTCCTTCCCGAGCAGCGCGAGCAGGAAGGGCACGCCGAGCACGCTGGCCGAGCCGAACGACGAGACCGCCCCGAAGAGCGGCATGGTCACCGCTATGGCTACGTAGAGCAGCGCCGCCGGTACCGACAGGGAGCTGACCACGACGAATCCGCGGACGCCCGTCAGGGTCATGACCTGGATGAACATTCCTACGCCGGCCAGGATGGCCAATACGGGGAGCGCGTCGCCCATCGCGGCCTTGGAGGCCTTGAGCACGCTGAAGCGCTTGCCCACGAAGCGCGCCGCGGCTGCGCCGAGCAGGAATACGACGGGAAGCCCCAGGCTGAAGATCGAAGGCAGGGCCTTCCCGAGGACCATCAGGACGGCGACGCCGACGATGGGGAGGAACAGCCTGAACCCGTACCGCTCGTAGCTCGCCGTATCGAGCCGGGGGGCGATCTCCTCCCACTCGAGCCTCTTGATCTTCTTAAGGCCTATCCACCACGAGAACACGATGGCCAACGGCATGGTCAGGAGGAGCAAGGGCAGCTCGAAACCGACGAAGGGCATGTCTATGCCGCCGCCTATGATCATGGCGGGAATATTAACGGGCGGGGCAATCATGCCCAGGATGCCGGCCAGGGCGATGAAGGCGCCGGCCGACGCCTTGGGCAGGCCGAGTATGATGAGCACGGGCGCCACGACCGCGCCGGCCGTCAGGACCGACGCGCTGGAGCTGCCTGTGATCATGCCCGGGAACATGGCTACGAGCATCAGTAGCGGCAGGAGCAGCGCGGGGACGCGCCTGAAGCGCTTGATGATGACGATGGTAAGCGCGTCGAGGGCGCCGCTCTCCTGGACGGCTCGCATGAAAATCATGGCCGTGGCAATGACCAGGATCGTGTCCACGTAGCCGAACGTGCCCTCGACGAGGTGCCGGATGCCGAGGCCGTTCCCCGACGCCAGCAGGGCGGCGAGCGACGCCAGCATCATAGAAAGGGACACCGGCAACTTGAGGACGAACGCCCCGACGACGAACACCCCCACCATCACTAGGAATAGGATCAGCTCGAAAGGCACGTCGGTATCCTTACTTGAAGGCCGCGGCCAGGGGAGCCCCTACGGTGGATATCTTGGGAACCTTGGTGAGGGCTATCTTCGCCTCCCCGGCGAGCTTCGTGAAGAGGCCGTCGGAGTCGCCGTCGGCTACGATGATGGCGTAGTCGGAGGCCGCCATGCAAATTTCTATGAAGCTATCGGAAAGGGGGCCTCGCCTCGCGACGCCGCCGACGTGCACCGTGATTATCTTCATCTTGAGCTCTTTAGCGCGCTTTAGGAGGGCCTTCGTCCGCTCCAGCTCGACCTCGGCGCTGATGCCGGCCGCGCCTAAGCCCTTGGAGCTACCGCCCGCGACCAGTATCAGGGTCTTGGACGAGGCGTTCAGGTCGCTCGCCATGACGAGCGTATTGGCGGTAAAGGGAATCTTGCTGCGGGTAAGCAGGACCTTGATCATCTCGAAGTCGGCGCTCTGCCCGATGGCGGTCACCAGGGCCGGCTTATCCGCGAAGGCGGCGGTCGGCTGAGCGAACGCGGCTCCGGCGGCGACGAGCGCGATAATGCAAGCGAGTGAGATGCGTTTCATGTGTAGACTCCTCGTAATACGATTTAAGGACTATATACGGTATTCTTTCACGCGTAAAGTTCAGCGCTGGAGAATGCCGGAATATGCGTGACTACCGCGCCGCGCCGCCGCGCGGCTATAGGATGAAGCGCCCCGCGGCGTCCAGGACCTCGGCGAGCGCGCTCGCGTTACCCGCCGCCAGGCTCGTCGTCTCCTGGACCGCGAGCTGTATCTCCGCGGTGCCGCTGGCTATCTCCCTCTCGCTCCCGTGTACGGCGCCGTTTATGGCCTTCAGGCTGACGACCTGTCCTAGTATGACGCCGTTCCCGGCGGCCATGTCGTCCGAGCTCCGTCGCACGTCGCCCGATATAGCCTTCAGCTGGGCGAGCTCGCGGAGTAGCTGAGCGCCCCCCGTCCCCTGTTCCGCCATCGCGTCGCTTATATGCCTTATACCGTCGTCCAGGGGCCCCGTCTTCTCGACGATGGACGCGAAAGCCTGCGTAACGGCGTCGGTCGCGGAGCGTACGCCTCCGATCGAAGCGGAGACCTTGCCGAGGTCCCTGGATATGTCGTTAGCCTGCGCGGAGGCCTGCTCGGCCAGTTTACGGATCTCGTCCGCCACGACGGCGAAGCCGCGGCCGGATTCGCCGGCATGGGCCGCCTCTATGGCCGCGTTCATCGCCAGCAGGTTCGTCCTCGAGGCGATATCCTGAATTACCGAGACGGCGTCGTTCAGGTTCTTGGAGACCTGCGTTATGGCCTGCACCGACTCGTTGACGTTATGTATGCGGGATCGGCCTTCCTGGCCCTCGCGCTTCAGCTCGGAGCTGGCCTCGGACGCGCCCTGGGCGCTCCTGGCGACGCCGTCGATATTCGCTATCATCTGCTCTACGGCGGACGCCGACGAGCCGAGGATCTCGTTCTGCCGGCCTATCAAGCCGCCCAAGGCGTCTACGCCCCGGGCCGCCTGTTCCATCGCGGCGGATAGCTCCGCCACGGCCCTCGACTCCTCGTCCAGCCTCTCGCCGTTGCCTACTATATTGCCGTTTATCTGGACTACGGCCGCGCCGGTCTCCTCGATATTGGCGATCAGCTCCCGCTCCCGCTGCGCGAGAGCGTCGAGGCGGTCCTTCAGCGTGCTTATGAGGCTCCTGAGGGCGAGCACGAGGCCGTTCACGTTAGACGCTATGATGCCCAGCTCGTCCGTACCGGTCATGGGGCTGAGGGTTCGTAGGTCGCCAGCCCCTACTCCGGCTATGAATCCGCTTAAGGTCCGTATGCCCTTGCTGATGCTTAGGAGGGTCAGGACGAGGACGGACGCGATCAGGGCCATGCCCGTCGCGACGACGCCCGCGAGAGACGCGTAAACCGTCCGCACGGTCTTCTTCGAGGCGGAAAATCGTCGCTCGGTATCGTCCCTGACGACCAGATCGAGCTTCTTCATGGCGCGATCCAAGTCTAGGAAGCTGGCTCCGACCTTCTCGACCTCGGCCTCCGTCGGCGCGTTTCCCGCCTGGAACGCGTTACTCACCGTGGCGAAAGGCGCCGCGTACATCTCGAAGTTCCCGTATACCTCGTCGAGGGCCTCGAACTGGTCCGGGCTTAGCTCGTCGAGCATGAAAAGGGCCACCATCTTGTCGCGGGCCGCCCCCAAGGCGAGCTCCATCTCCTTTATGCGGATCTCGACCGCCGAGAGCTCCGTTCCGTTCCAGGCCGCGTATACTGCGTCCAACAGGTACTTCTGCGCCTCCCAAGCCAGGATCTGCAGTTCGTACGACTGGCTGCTAAGATCGTTGTATACGCTGTTCATGCTATCCATCGTTACCTCCAGGGAGGATAAGCCCCTCGAGGAGACGACGACTAATCCGGAAAAGGAAACCAGGATGACGACGCCGAGCACGATGAATTTTGCAAGCAGGCTCGAGCGTTTAGCCTGCGCCGGTTTCGATGTTTCAGTAGGCATCCTAATCCTTCTATTAGATTATTCTTTTACGAGCCGACCTGAGCGCGTCGCGGCTAGGATCAGAGTATCGTCTAATATGTCAAATATGTCAATAATTAAATATCTATTGCTGTTATAAATATATACTAGTTATATACTTATCTCACGGCCCCTCGCTCTTTCGGCCCCGCCTCCCCGTCCTGGCGGCGAAGACTACGGCTAACGCGACGGGAGGCAGAAGGAGGAGCGCGCCTAGGGCATAGGAGGTTCGCCTATACAGGACCCTCGCGTTCCTCGCGTCCCAGGGCGGAGCGTCGAAGACGAGGCCGCGGCTCTCGTACAGCCGCCTTACGTTGAGTAGCTGTACCACAGGCTTCCGCGCGCGCATGAACGATTGCATCAGCCCCGGCCCGGGCGGGACCTCCGCGGATCCCGGCGATACGACGCCGGTCGCCAGCGACAGGCCCAGGTCGGCTCCGGACGAGGCGTAGTTGCCGCCGATATTGACGAGCGCCGCGGCCGCCCCGTCTCCGTCCAGGGCGGCCGCGCGCGTCGCGACGGATTCCTCGAGCGACGAAGGCGAGGATACGCGAAGGCCGCCGGCCTCGAGCCGGGCGATCATCGACTCGAGCAGCTCGGAGTCCATGTCCAGGCCCCGGTCGTCCGATCCTCCCGGGCTTACTCCCACTATGGAGTAGTCGTACTCCGGCGGGAAGGCCGAGGCGGCGGCCGATACTATGTCGACGACGTTAAAGTCGGCGTTATTGGCGCCCCAGCTCGAGGAGCCGAGGGAGAGGAAAAGCCGGGCCTCGGCGTCGAGCGCGCCGCACGCCGCTATGGCCGCCAGCGCGAAGCCGGGGAACGAGCCCGACGCATTGACGGCCACTACGGCCCCGGACGAGACGCCGGCCTCGCGCAGGAGCCGTACGAGGAGGGCCGCGGCCTCGGGCGTGGCCGCGCTCCGCTTGGCCTCTATCTGGCCGAGGGTGGTGGTGATACCGGAATACGCCTCGCCGATGAGCCCCGTGCCGTAGCGGTCGGCCTCTGCGTCAAGGCCGAGGCCGAGCCTGGAACGGGCCTCGCCGGCCGCGGCTATAGCCAGGGCCTGGACGCGAGCGGCCTCGAGGGCCTGCTCGTCGATATACCGTCGCGCGGGTCCCGCGGGCACCCTCGCCGTGAAGGCGGGAGACGAGACGAGCGAGACGATCAGGGTCGCGGCGGCGGCGTACAGGGCGAGCCCCGCGCATAGCGCCACGAAACCCGTGCCGCACGGCGTCCTGGCCGGCCTGGGCCGGAGGGCGGCTGGCAAGGGCCTCATGCCCAAGCCCACGCCAGGGATACCGTATACACGACGGCTACGACGGCGCCCATGGCTAGAAGCGTCTTTACGGGGCCCTGCTTCTCCATGTCCGAGGCTATGATGCCCGGCACTATCCAGCCTACGGCCCTGAGCCCGGCGAGCGCCGGGCTGATAGACGGCAGGAAACGCCGGGCCAAGGCCGACAGCGCGCACGCCGCGATTATGGATACGGCGAAGCGCCTGCGCCCGTAGAGCAGCGCGTATCGGGACGCGAGCCTTAGGATCCCCATGGTAACGAGGGCTATCGTTACCGTCAGCGCAATCGCCAGGGGTTCCCTTAGGTACAAGGCGATATAGCCGGGGACGATGAGCCCTCCCGGGGAGACGCCTGTCAATTCCGTGAAGAGGAGGCCCATGAAGATGCCAAGGAGGATGTACGCGTCAGGACTCATTGTGCGCTCCAGTGATAGCTCGGGTTTCCGGAAGGACGGTGAGAGGCTCGCGGGAATCGACGCAGGCCCGGAGCCGCGTACCTAGCCCCACCCTGTTCCCGACGCCGACTATCAGGCAGGCTTCGGGGCCGGGGGATCCGTCGACGCCCCCCGCCGGCGGAAGCGCGCCGAAGAGGCTTTCGGGGTCGGGGAGCCTAGCGTACGGGGCGGAGGCCGAGTCGAGGGCGGCGCGAGCGTAGCGGGGCAAGGGGCCTAGGAAGAGCGCCGTATCGAAACGCCTCCCCGGGCCGCATTCCGCGGCCGCGTACTCCGCGAACTGCAGGCACCGGTCCGGCCTATCGGGCCTATTCACCACGACGAGGACCCTGCGTCCCCAGGCCACCCCTTCAAGGTCGGCTCGCTTTAGCGCCATGTCGACCAGGCGGGAGGTCGAGGCCGGGTCGTTGGCCGCCAGGGCGTCGGCGAACCAGAAGGATCCGCCCCGTTCGTCCAGCCAGCGGACGAGCCTGAATTCGCCCGGGTCCGCCGTATAGGAGCGCAAGGCTTCCAGGGCCGCGGCAGGCGGCAGGCCGAGGGCGTCGGCCGAGGCCAGGAGACAGGCCGCGTTCTCCGGTATATCCGAGAGGCCGACCCCCTCGGCCGGGGCTCGATAGAAGAAGCCGGCCCTCCGCGCCTCGGCCTCCGCGGCCCATAGGTCGGAGAATTCGGGATCGGCCGTCGCTACGGCCCCTCCGGGCGGGATGGTGGCCGCGAAGGCCAGCGCGGCCTCGCGGGCCGTACCCTGCTCGAGCCGGTGGTCGGCCCGGGCGTTGGTGATGACGAGGAGGTCGGCGCCCAGGTACAGGGCCGATACCTTCTGGAGCTCCGGCAGGACGGCGTTGCATTCGAACACCAGGGCGTCGGCCCCCCGGAGGGCGGCGAGCACGGCGTAGTTCCTCTGCTCGCGGACGTTCGCCGGCCCTAGCCTCCTAATGACCCGCTCTGCCCCGTCGGGCGAGAGCAGCCTCGGCTCGGTACCTGTGGTCTTCCCGTAGACGGTATAACCGGCGGCGCGGAGCATGGCGTGCGTCATCCTGGTCAGAGTAGACTTCCCGCGCGTGCCGTTCACGTGCACGACTACCTTGAATCGCCCGCGAGCCCATCCGACGACCAGCCTCTCGGCGAGGAGGAGCGCGGCGCACAGCCCCAGGACGCACGACGGAAGCAGTATAGCGGCACTCATCCCGGCTTACCTCGCCAGCAGCTCGAGGAACGCGTCCCCGTAGCGCGCTAGCTTAGCCCGGCCGACCCCGTAGACCGTCGCGAGCTCCTCCTCCGACTGCGGCCGGCTCGTCGCCATCTCCTTCAGGGTCCTGTCG
Organism: Spirochaetota bacterium; assembly: GCA_018816345.1. Lineage (GTDB taxonomy): Bacteria > Spirochaetota > Spirochaetia > Treponematales > UBA12059 > SZUA-370. The sequence continues at coordinate 22,071 of JAHIWG010000142.1, forward strand.
GGGAACACGACGTAGGGCGGGACGCCCGCCTCGTCGGCCAAGCGCTTTCGCAGGGCGCGGAGGGCCATGAACAGCTCCTCGGCCGCGCCGTCGCCGTCGTCGCTCGAGCGGACGAAGGGCCGCTCCTCGCCTAGCCGCCTCCGGCTACGCTTGGAACCTAGGGCGCGGTCGACGCCGGAGCCGGCGCGGCTTCCGCCCCCTATCGCGTCGACCGGGACGGGATAGGGGGGCTTCTCCTTGAACATCGAGTAGGCCGGCGCGCCGAGCGAGAGGGTCGATCGCTCGGGATCGCGGACGAGATGCCCGGTCGCGGCCAGGCGGCGCGCCAGGGCCAGCCAGTCCTGCCTCCCCAGCTCCGTCCCTATGCCGAAGGTCGAGAGCGCCGCGTGCCCGAAGCGTGCCACCTTCTCGGTCTCCTCGCCCAGGAGCACGTCCACGACATGGGCCGCGCCGAAGCGCTCGCCCGTCCTCTTGACGCAGGAGAGGAACTTCAGCGCGGGCACCGACAGGTCGGCGGTCTCGCGGGGCCCCGAGAGGCAGTTATCGCAGGCTCCGCAGTTGCGTTCCTCGCGCGCCTCGCCGAAGTGGTCCAGTATGACGGCGCGCCGGCAGAGATCGCTCTCGGCGTAGTCTCGCATCGCGTCGAGCCGCGCCATCGCCGCCCGGCGCTGGTCCTCGTCGAGCGACTCGAAGAGCCTGGAGGCGGCCATGACGTCGCCGGCCCCGTAGAACAGGACGCATTCGGCGGGCAGCCCGTCGCGGCCGGCCCGCCCTATCTCCTGGTAATAGTTCTCCACGCTCTTAGGGAGGTCGGCGTGGACCACGTACCTGACGTCCGGCTTGTCGATGCCCATGCCGAAGGCCACCGTGGCGACGACGACGAGCAGGTCGTCGCGGACGAAGGCCTCCTGGACTCGCGACCGTTCCTCGGACGGCAGGCCGGCGTGGTAGGCCCCGGCAAGGACTCCGGCTCCCCGGAGCGCCTCGGCCAGCTCCTCGGTCTTGCGACGGGAGCCGCAGTAGACTATGCCCGACTGGTCCGGCCTCGAGAGCGCGAATCGTACGACCTTGCGCCTCAGCTCGAGCTTGCGCTCCACCGAGATGCGCAGGTTGGGCCTGTCGAACCCTCCGAGGAACACGGCCGGGTCGCGAAGACCCAGGCAGCGGGCGATATCGACCCTGACGCGCTCCGTCGCGGTCGCGGTCGTCGCGAGCCACGCCGCCCTCGGGTAGCGCTCCCGGAGGGCGCCTAGGGTCCGATACTCGGGCCTGAAGTCGTGGCCCCACTCGGAGACGCAGTGCGCCTCGTCCACGACTATGAGGGCGGGCGGGGCCGCGTCGACGAGCGACAGGAGGCGTTCGCCCGAGAGCGACTCGGGGGCCGCGTATATGAGCTTGACGGCGCCCGCTCTAACGCGGGCCTCTATCTCGCGCCTTTCCTCGAGCTCCAGCGAGCTATTTATGAAGGCCGCGTCGACCCCAGCGGCCGTCAGCGCCGACACCTGGTCGCGCATGAGCGCTATCAAGGGCGAAACGACGAGGGTCGTGCCCGGCAGGACGAGGGCGGGTATCTGGTAGCATAGGGATTTGCCGCCCCCCGTCGGAAGCACCGCGAGACAATCCCTGCCTGCCAGGGCCGCTTCTATGATCTCTCGCTGGAACGGCCGGAACGAGTCGTATCCAAAGACGGTCTTCAGTATCTCTTCGGGACGGGAAGTCTGCATGGGCGATATTGTATATGAAAACGGCGTCGGGAGGCAAAGGCGCTTCCCGTCATTCCCCGCCCTCGGGCGGGGGGCTAACGTCGTCCTTCCCGATGTCGGCCGCCAGCGCGCGGAAGACGCCGCACAGCGACAGCGTCAGCAGGACGTGGTATATCATCCAGCCGGGCAGGCCGAAGGCGGTCGTAGGCGCGGCGCGGTAATTCCATGCGTCGACGCCCATCAGCCCGGCCAGGAGCGCCGCCGCTACGGACAGCGCCCGTCGCGCGGGAACGCCGGCCCTCGGCTTCCGTCCGGCGATCGGCCGCCCACGCCCCGCGCCCGAGGCGAGCGCCGAGGCCAGCGCCATCGCGACGGCCTGCGCCCCGAGATTTAGGAGTACGGCGGGTACGGGCGATACCAATAGCCCCGCCGACTCGAACGCCACGAGGCAGGTGCCTACCGCCAGGGCGGCGGCGGCGGGGAACCGGCCCAAGCGCGGCGCGTAGATGGCGGCGAGCGCGACCGGCATAAGCGTCGCGTAGCCGGGGAAGGCGGTCTTTCCCAGGAAGTCGAGTATCGACGAAGGCGGCCTTATGGAGACTATCCAGGCGCCTCCCGCGAGCGCGACGGCGGCCAGCGCCGAGGCCTTCGGTCCTCGAAGCCGGGGGGGCAGGAAATCCGTCGCTATCATCGAGGCGCACGACAGCAGTTGGCTGTCCATCGTCGACATGAGCGCGGCCAGCGCGGCTATAGAGAAGACGGGCCCCCATACCGGCCCGGCGAGAGCGGTCGTCAGTACAGGAAAAATGCTGTCGCTGGCCGTCCCCGACAGGCCGGGAATCATGGCCGATCCGAACACGCCGACGGCGCAGACGGGCAGGAAGACCAGTACGGCGACCGCCGGATACGCGACCATGCTGGAGAGCAGGGCCCTGTCCGAGCGGGCCGAGTAGAAGCGCTGTATGAAATGAGGGAACATGGGATCGGCCAGGGCCCAGAGCGCGTAGTAGCCCAAGAGCGGTAGCCACCCGAGCGTCTCTCCGACGCCCGAGCGGGACATCCGGCCGGGCGAGGCGGCGACCGCGGCGGCCGCCCCTGACGGACCGGCCGCGACGGCGACGACGATGCCGGCGGCGACCGCGAGCGCGACGAGAGCCGCGAGCTGCACCATATCCGTCCTGACGACCGACCGCATGCCGCCCCGGTATACGTACGCGGCCACCAGCCCGACGAGCATCGCCGAGCAGGCCTCCGGGGGGAGACCCGTCATGCCGGAGAGGAGGCGGCCGCCGGCGCCCGCTTGGACGGCCAGGTAGGGTATCGTGTACCACAGCGAGAGCCCGGAGAATAGGCGGCCGAGCCAGGGGCTGGAGAAACGGTCGGCTATGAACTCGCCCGGTGTGGTCCAGCCCCGCTCGGCCGACATCCTACGAAGCGGAACGCCCACGACGGCGAACGATACGGCCATGAACGCGGTCCCGAAGGCCATCACCGGGAAGAACGCCCAGCCGAGCCGGTAGCTGGCGCCCGAGACGCCGAAGACGGTGAAGGCCGACAGGTTCGAAGCGGCTAGAGTCGCCAGCAGGGCCGGGCCGGCGAGCCTCCGGCCCGCGAGCGC
>JAHIWG010000017.1 GCA_018816345.1 Spirochaetota bacterium
ATCATGGGAGGATACTCTTGAATAAGAAGCTCGGGTTCCTGGCCTCGAGGCCGGGTATCGTCGTTACCGGCGCCGCGATAGGCATTATCGCGTCAGTCCTTTCCTTTCTCGGGAATCCCGCTAATATGGGCATCTGCGTCGCCTGCTTCGAGCGCGACATAGCCGGCGCCCTCGGCCTGCATCGCGCCGCGGCGGTCCAATACCTGCGGCCGGAGATCCCGGCCTTCATACTCGGCAGCCTCCTGGCCGCTCTCCTCGCCGGCGAGTGGCGACCCAGGACCGGCTCGGCGCCCCTCGCTCGCTTCGTCCTGGGGGCCTTCTCCATGATAGGCGCCCTCGTCTTCCTCGGCTGCCCATGGCGGGCCTGGCTCAGGCTCGCGGGCGGCGACCTCAACGCGCTCCTCGGGCTGGCCGGCCTCTTCGCGGGCGTCCTCGGAGGCGTGTTCTTCCTGAGGAGAGGATACAGCCTAGGCCGTAGCTACGCGGCTCCCAAGGCCCTGGGCCTCGTCATGCCGGCCATCGCCTTGGGGCTCCTAGCCTTGGCCATAGCCGCGCCCCAGTTCGGGCTCGGCGCCGACGGAGCGGCGATCGGCCCCGTCTATAGGAGCGCCAAGGGCCCCGGCTCCCAGGCCGCGCCTATAGTCATCTCGATAGCGGCCGGCCTCCTGATCGGCTACCTCGCCCAGCGCTCGCGCTTCTGCACCGTGGGCGCCGTCCGGGACGTCGTCCTCTTCAAGGACGGCCACCTCCTCTACGGCCTCCTGGCCCTCTTCGGCGCCGCCCTGGCCGCGAACCTCGCCCTCGGCCGATTCAAGCTCGGCTTCGAGGGCCAGCCCGTGGCCCATGACGACGGGCTCTGGAATTTCCTCGGCATGGCCCTGTCGGGGCTCGCCTTCACCCTGGCGGGCGGCTGCCCCGGGCGACAGCTCTTCCTCTCCGGCGAGGGCGACGCCGACGCGGGCGTCTTCGTCATCGGCATGATCGCGGGAGCGGCCTTCGCCCACAACTTCAACCTGGCCAGCTCGGGAACGGGACCCTCGCCCTACGGCCCCGCGGCCGCCGTTATCGGTCTCGTCGTCGTGGCCCTCATAGGTTTCGGCTTCAAGGAAAGGACATAAGCCATGGAAGCGAATGACGATATCGTCAACGTCGACGCCCGTGGGCGCGCCTGCCCGGAGCCCCTCATGCTAGCCAAGTCCGCTCTGGCCCGCTCGGGCGGCAAGGCGGTAGAGGTCACCGTGGACGCGGCCTTAGCCCGCGACAACATCCTCCGCATGGCCGCCCGATCGGGCCGTGAGGCCGAAGTGCGCGTCGAGGGCGAGCTCTTCGTGGTGCGCCTGGGCGCCGCGAAGGCCTAGCGCCATGGGCGCCCGCGTCGTCTACCTCGACAACGCCGCCACGAGCTGGCCTAAGCCGCCCTGCGTGGCGGAGGCCATGGCGGCCTTCCTGCGCGACTCGGGCGGCAATCCGGGGCGCTCGGGGCACCGGCTGTCAGTAGCCGCCGGCCGCGTCGTGGCGGAGGCCCGCGAGGCGGCGGCCCGGGCCCTAGGGCTCTCCGACCCCCTGCGCCTGGCCTTTACGGCCAACGCCACGGCGGCCCTCAACGTCGGCATAGCCGGCCTCGCGGGCCCGGGCGACCGTATAGTCGTCGACGCGATGGCCCATAACGCCTGCGCCCGGCCGCTCTCGGAGGCCGCGCGGCGAGGCGCGGAGATTGACTGGGCGCCCGTCGACGGCGCGGGCCGCCTGGACCTCGACCTGCTTGAGGACCTCGTCGCCGGCAGGCGCGGGCCGGGCGGCGGCCCCGGGCGCGGCGCGAGGGTAGGGCGCAAGGCCGCGCGCCTCGTCGTACTGACCCACGGCTCAAACGTATCCGGCGCCCTCCAGGACCTGGCGGCCGTCGCGACCATCGCCGAGCTGGCGGGCGCCGTCCTCCTCGTCGACGCCGCCCAGACCGCGGGCCTAGAGGATATAGGCCTCGATAGCCTGCCCGGGGCCGTCGTCGCGTTTACCGGCCATAAGGCCATGCTCGGGCCCGGCGGAACGGGCGGCCTGGCCTTCGGGACCGGCGTCGACCCCGAGGCCTGCGCTCCCCTCTTGCGGGGCGGCACAGGCAGCGCCTCCGAGAGCGAGGAGCATCCGGCCTTCATGCCCGACCGCTTCGAGGCGGGCACCCTTAACGGGCCGGGCCTCGCGGGCCTCCTTTCGGGCCTGTCGTGGATCGAGGCGTCCGGACGGGCCGAGCTACGGGCGGCCGAGCTACGCCTGACCGAGCGCCTGGCCGCCGGCCTCCGCGAGCTGCCAGGCGTCCAGGTCCTGGGCCCGCGGCCCGGCGAGAGGCGCTGTCCCGTCCTATCAATCAGGGCCGGCCTCATCGACCCCGCCTCCCTCGCGCTGGCCCTTGACGAGCGCCACGGCGTACTCTGCCGCGTCGGCCTGCACTGCGCCCCGCGGGCCCATCGCTCCCTCGGGACCTTCCCAGGCGGGGCCGTCCGCCTCTCCCCGGGGCCGTTCCTGAGCGACGATGACATAGACTACGCCCTCGGGGCGGTCGAAGCATGCCTAAAAGAGGGTACATCGCCATGAACGCCTCGGGATATATACTATTCCATACGAGTTCGGCCGCTTTCCGCGCGGAACGCCTGGCTACACGTTCCGGCCTGGCCGCGCCTCGCCTCGTGCCAACGCCGCGCGAGCTGTCGAGCGACTGCGGCGTCTGCCTCCGCTTCGAGGCTCCCGCTTCGTCCCCGGGCGAAGCGCCGGGCGGCCCCCCGGCGGATCCCTCGGGCGAGGCGGCCGCTCGGGCCGCCCGGGTAGCCCGGGACTGGCTCGAGCGAGAGCGCATACCCTACGACCAGGTCGTGGCGCCGGGCTGAGCGCGCCGCCTAAGCCGCGCTTGCCCAAACGCCCGAGCGGCCCCATAATCTACCGGCATGAGCCAGTCATTGTACCTCTGCCCGGCCTGCGGCCGCGAGTTCCCGGCCGATTCCTTCTCCTTCCTGTGCGGCTGCGGCGGCCTCCTGTCCGTGGTGCCCTTTACCCCCGCCTTCCCGCCCGCCTTCCCGCCCGCCTTCCCGCCCGCCTTCCAGCCCCGGGGCGCAGGCGCGTCCGTCCGCTCCGTCTTCCGCTACGCGGAGGCCATGCCGGCCTTCACCGGCCGAGGCGCCGACGGCCGCGACCTCGGCGCCGCCTGGCGGGCCGCCATAGAGCGCGTTAGCATGGGGGAGGGCGGCACCCCCCTCGTCCGCCTGGACCCGGGCTCTCCCGCCGTCCTCCTCAAGGCCGACTACCTCATGCCCACCCTGTCCTTCAAGGACCGCGGCGCGGCCGTGCTCGTCGCCGCGGCCCTGGCCGCCGGAGCCGGGAAGGTCGTGCAGGACAGCTCCGGCAACGCCGGCGCCGCCGTCGCCGCCTACGCCGCGCGGGCCGGCCTCGAGTGCGACATCTACGTCCCCGCGGGCACCTCCCCGGGCAAGCTGGCCCAGATCGAGGCCGCCGGCGCCCGCTGCGTCCTCGTGCCGGGAAGCCGCGAGGACACCGCCCGGGCCGCCCTCGAGGCCGCCGGGCGCGGCGCGGCGGACCGCTCGGCCTTCTACGCCAGCCACGTCTATAACCCCCTCTTCTACGAGGGCACCAAGACCTACGTCCTCGAGATATACGAGGCCCTCGGGCGCCTGCCCGACACCCTCTACGTGCCCCTGGGCAACGGCACCCTCGTCCTCGGCGCGTGGCGCGCCCTCAAGGACCTCAAGGCCCTGGGCCTCATCGAGCGCTACCCCAGGCTCGTCGCCGTTCAGGCGGAGCGCTGCGCTCCCATACTGGCCGCCTGGCGGCGCCTGGCCGAGAACGGCGCGACGGGCGCCGTCACGGTCGAGCCCGTCGTCAACCTGGGAACCGAGGCCGAGGGCATAGCCATAGCCGCGCCGAAGCGCGGCCGTGAAGTGATAGCGGCCCTCCGCGAGCTGGGTGGCGCCGTCGTCGCCGCGCCCGAGGAAGGGCTTGCCCCGGCCAAGGCCGAGCTGGCCGGGCGCGGCCTCTTCGTGGAGACCACCAGCGCCGCCTGCCTGGCCGCCTACCGCGCCAGCCATGCCGCGGGAGCAACCCTCGACGAGGGCCTCGTCGTCCTCCCGCTCTGCGGCTCGGGCCTAAAGGGACTGCATTGAGCCGAGACGCCCCGGAGGGCTCGCCCTCGGGCGCGCCCTCGGGCCAGCCCTGGGGGATCAGCCTCAAGTTCATAGCCCTCGTGTCGGCGGCAGTGGCGGCCTTCATGCTCACGGCCTTCGTCGTCACGCGCACCATGCTGGAGGATTACGCCATGCGCGCCGCCGACGAGACGGCCGACCTCATCCTCGACCAGACGGACAAGCGCCTCGTCGCGTTCTTCGGCGAGCTCGAGGCCCTGGCCCGGAGCCTCGCGGGCACCCGCCCCGTCCAGGAGGTAGACGTAGCGGCCATGCGCGACCTCTTCATCCAGGCGGTCCTCGCGCGCTCCTCCTACCTCCGCGCCGTGTACCTGGGGACCGAGGGAGGCGCCATGCACGAGTGGGGCGTAGGCGCCGAGTTCGTCGACTATACCCCCAGCTTCGCGGCCGGCTACGACCCCCGCGTGCGACCCTGGTACCAGGCGGCCCGCGACAAGGGGGGCTTCACCGTGTCCGCGCCCTACCGCTACGCCAGCGTCGACGACGTCGGCATCACCTGCGCCCTGCCCGTGAGCGCGCCCGGCGGCGGGAGGCTGGGCGTCCTTGGCCTCGATATACTCCTCTCGAGCCTCGGAGGCGTCCTCGACGGCCTGCAGATACCGCGGGGAGGCAAGGCCGTCATACTGGGCGCCAAGGGCGAGGTCATAGCCAGCCAGTTCGAGTCCGACCGCCCGAGCGGCCAGGTCCTGCGGCGCTTCGAGGCGGGCGACGCGCTATCCCGGCCGCAGGGCGGCTTTTCGGGCGTCATGGACGGGCAGGCCGCCCACTACGCCTACCGCCGCGTCGACAGCCTCGGATGGATAGTCGTCGTCGCCATGCCCCTGGCGCCCATCGCCCAGTCCGTGCGCGTCCTCGTCGACGCCCTCGTCTTAGTCGAGCTCCTGTCCATGGCGGCCCTGGTCCTGGCCCTGGCCGCCATATCCGGGCGCCTCATAGTCTCGCCCCTCAGGCACATGGTCGCGGTCATCGCCAAGGTGCGGGCGGGGCGGCGCGGGCTCCGCGTCGCCGTGGACTCGGGCGACGAGTTCGGGCTCCTCGGCGACGAATTCAACCGCCTCCTCGACGAGGTAGAGGAGTACTCGGCCCACCTCGAGGACAAGGTCCGGGCCCGTAGCGACGAGAACGCCCGCCTCCAGCGGGAGAACACGCGCCTGCGCCTGGCCGAGGAGCGGCGCCGCATCTACCGCGACCTACACGACACCATAGGGGCCAAGCTGACCAACGTCTTCTTCTCCGCCAGCGTCGCCGCCGACCTGGCCAAGGACGGGCCCGAGCGCCTCCGCGAGTCGATCCAGGCGGCAGCGGACAACTGCCTGGCCGCCGTCGACAGCTTAAAGCGCGTCGTCCTAGGCATGCGGGAGGACGACGCTCGCGACGCCTCCTTCTGCCTCATAGCCTCCGCCGGGCTCCGCCGCCGGCTTACCGCGGGCGGCCTGGCCTTCGACTGCGCCATAGACGACAAGCGCGCCATAGACGCCCTGCCCGCGGGCCTCCTCGACGAGGCGGAGAAGCTCCTCGACGAGCTGGCCACCAACGCCCTGCGGCATTCCGGCGCCGCCTCCGCGCGGCTCCGCCTCGCGCTACGCTCGGGCTGCCTGGCCATGTCCTTCTCCGACGACGGCAGGGGCTTCGACCCCGCCGCCGCGCGCGAGGGCGCGGGCCTCGGCAACATACGCTACCGCGTTGCGGCCCTCGGCGGCGAGCTACGCCTAAAGGCCGCCCCCGGCCAGGGCGCCTCCTACCGCATCCGCCTACCCCTCCGATCGCCCGGGGCGGCGCCGGAGCCTGCGCAGGAGCCTGCGCCGGAGCCTGCGCAGGAGCCGGCGCAGGAGCCTGAGGCAGAGGCGGTTCCGGGCCGAGAACCGGGCCTAGAGCCCGAGGCGGCCTCGTGAGCGCCCCCGATACCCCGGCCCCCGACCCCTCGGCGAGCCAGGTACGGCCCGCGCCTCCGGTACGGCCGGCCCGACCGGCCACCGTGGTCATCGTGGAGGACCAGAGGGAGGTCCGCGAGGGCCTCTCATACCTCCTCGGGCGCGACGGCCGCGTGCGGGTGGAGGCGGGCTTCGAGCGGGCGGAGGACTTCCTCTCCTGGCTCGGCCGCCGCGAGCCGCCTGACGTCGTCCTCATGGACATACACCTTCCGGGCATGAGCGGAATAGAGGCCACCCGCGCCGCCCTGGAGCTGCGGCCCCGCGCCCGCGTCCTCATCCTGACCGTCTTCGAGGAATCCGACACCATACTGGCCGCCATCCGGGCCGGAGCCCAGGGCTACCTCCTCAAGAACACGCGCCCCGACGCCCTCGTCGACCAGATCCTGGCCGCCCGCGACCAGGGCTCGCCCATCAGCCCCTCGGTCGCCAGCCGCCTCCTGGCAGAGCTCCGCAAGGGCGCCCCCGCGGCCCCTCCCGCCGACTACGGGCTCACCGCCCGCGAGCGCGAGGTCCTGCGCGACGTCGTGGACGGCCTGACCTACCGCGAGCTGGCCGAGCGCCACCGCATAGCCGGCTCTACCGCCAAGAAGCACATCCTGCACATCTACCAGAAGCTCAACGTCTCCTCCAAGGCGGAGATAGTCAGGAAGGCCCTGGACGAGGGCCTGGTGTGAGGCTGAAGGGTAGGACCCATGGCGAGACGACCTGGAGGCCCGGTATCGGATCACGGAGCGGCGGTACGCGCGATCGTATCCCGTTCCAGGGGCCGCCAGGCGCCGAGGGACTGGCGAGGCGGACAGACGCGGCCCCTGCCGCGGGCTTCCGCCCCGGCGCAACGCTTCCGCCACGGCGCTACGCCTGCGTTCCGCCGCCGGGGCGGCGATCCCGCGGCTCCCCGCGAGCCTTAACCGCTTTCGCTTGCGCTTAACGGCGATCGGGGGTAGATTTAGGCGTAAGTGGCTATCGGGGAACGATATAATGGGGTCGTGAATAGAGGGATCGCAGGATAGTCGCCGATGATATAGCTAAAGCTAGTCTACTCGCCAATCTCAACCTTTTTTCAAAGAAAGGAGTGGAGTATGGGCATCCAAGGAGTAATTAATAGAATAAAGATATTGTTACTTAAATCGTTCGCTGTCATTATTGGCGCCGTCGCCGTGTATTATGTTTCCGCTAGAGTTGATCTTTTTGAGAAGGTAGTCGTCTTAGTAGAAGCGTATGAAGAGTATGACATTGATGAGTTAATAATACTCGCTGTCTATATTATAATTGTTTTATTAGTTATGCAATGTAAACAAGTAAATATTATTAATAAAAATAGAAAAGAGCTCGAGATTAGCAATCGGCTTGCAAAGAAAACGATAGAAGAGAAGATTATGCTTATCAGGGAAAACAATCATCGCATGATGAACAATATCACAATGATCGAGGCGTTTATCAATACCGAGAAGCATAAGGTTACTATTTCAGGAGAAAATGAGTTCTATAATCAGCTAATTGGAAAAATCCACGTGGTGAAGGCATTGTATGATAAACTGACGTATTCGGAAACGATTAGAATAATATCATTGAAAGAATACATTATTGATATCGTGGATAGCCTAAAAAGCATATACTCAAGAAATGGAAAAGTGACAATTCAATTGTCGCTTGAGGATATAAAAGTAGATACATCGAAGGCCACATCAATAGGTATCATTATTAACGAAATCGTAACGAATTCGTATAAGTATGGATTCAAGGACGGGCTGCTTGAACTAAGTATCTTGCTTTCTAGGAGCGATGATAGAATTCTTTTGGAGGTCAGGGATGGCGGTCGCGGTTTTCCGGATAATATTACCGATCGGAATGGAAATAGCCTGGGGTTTACTATTATTAATAGCGTTGCCAGGCAAATGAATGCCGAGATAGCTATGGAAAATATGAATGGAGCAAAGACTACTCTAATCGTCGATCTATGCGAGAAGGACGGGGAAATAGCGATCGCTTCAGCCTGAGTCGCTTTTTGCCGCGCTTGGTACGATGAGGCATCATGCTTTACAGTCATCGAGGATCATGCTTTACTCATCCTGGGGAACGGGTAGCCGGTATGCCCAATAATGGTATTCTCGGAGACGTCATGATCAAGAACTTGATTGGGAAGCTAATACTAATTACGTTAGGCTCTATTCTATTGGTCTATTCATTCTATTTATTCAAGGATCGCAATGAGTTTGTGTCTCGAGCGGTAGACGGAACCGGTACCGTGGTTTCATTCGGCTCAGGGTATTCGCGTAGAATAAGTACGGGGCAGACGCGGTCGTCGAATTCACGGCGACCGATAGTCCGGTTCACTTTAGATGACGGGACTGAGATTACCTTTACATCCGCGACGGGCGGGAATTTAATAAGGCGTTACGTAAACCAACAGGTGAAAGTAAAGTACTTGCCCGATGATCCTGAGACTGCCGAAATAAATGAGCCTCTTCCATTGTGGGGATATGTCATAATCGTAATAGTGCTAGGGGCAACGATATTCTCATTCGGCATGATCCTATTGCTAGTGCCGATTATAAATAAGATGTTCGATATTCATTATATGAAGCATGGGCAGTCGGTAGAAATAAGCAATATCTCCATAGATTGCAATTATAGGGTATCCTCGCTTGGAATGCATCCGTTTAAGATAGTCGCGGAGGGCGTCAAGCCATTCACGAATGATAAAGCAAAATTTACTAGCCATACCATATGGGGAAACCCGGATGCATTCGCGACGAAGAATATTAGGTCCGTTTACCTTATCGAAAGGAACGGGAAATACAGATTTGTAATATAGGAAAATATAGGTAAGCATATGTAAGCTGGGGGTAGCCTGCGGGGGCGCCTAGGCTGCCCTGCACGGAATTAAGCTTGCATCTTGCAGTTTGCTCGCTTAGGATTACGGGATGCAAAAAGAAGATGCGAAGGATGCCGGCTCGAACGCCAGGCCTACCGTCCTCGTCGTCGACGATACGCCCGATAATATACTCGTGCTCAGCGAGCTCCTCAGGGATAGGTACCGCCTGCTGGTCGCGCGAAACGGCGCCAAGGCCCTCGCCCTCGCCGAGGAGGCGAGGCCGGACCTCATCCTCCTAGACATCATGATGCCCGGGATGGACGGCTACGAGGTGATCGGGCGCCTGAAGGCGAGCGAGTCGACGAGGCTGATTCCCGTCATCTTCCTTACGGCCATGAGCGACGTAGACGACGAGCGGAAGGGCTTCGAGCTCGGGGCCGTCGACTATATCACCAAGCCTATAAGCCCTTCGATCGTCATCGCCCGCGTCGCCACGCATATGACGCTCTCCCGGGCCAGGCAGTTCCTGGAGGACCAGAACGCCTACCTCGAGAGCGAGGTCGCGCGCCGCGTCGAGGAGCTCGACCGGGTGCAGGACATCTTCGGCAAGATCGTCGACCCGAGGATACGGGACCACCTGCTCAAGGAGCGCGGCTTGATGGCCGGCGACGTGACCGAGGGCGCGGTCCTCTTCTGCGACATCAGGAGCTTCACCGCCTTCTCCGAGTCCCGCGACCCGAGGGCGGTCATAGCCTTCCTTAACGCCTTCTTCACGGAGGCCGCCGCCTGCGTGGAGGCGGAGGGCGGCTTCATCAACAAGTACCTGGGCGACGCCTTCATGGCGGTCTTCGGGACGCCGTTCTCCCTCGACGACTTCCGCTCGTCGGCCGTCAGGGCCGCGCTCGCCGTGCGCGGCGCGGTCGCCGGCCTCAACGCGCGATCGGGCGGCGAGGACTCGTTCCGCATCGGCATAGGGCTCCATGCCGGGCCCATGGTCGCCGGCATCGTGGGCAGCCCCCGGCGGATGGAGTTCACTACCATCGGCGATACGGTCAACACGGCCAGCCGGATGGAGGGCCTCTGCAAGGAACAGATGGTCGACTTCCTCGTCAGCGAGGATTGCCTCAGGGGAACCGCCTTCCTGGAGGGGGCCAAGCCGCTCGGCGAGGTCGCCATACGCGGCAGGGAAAGGCGCGTCGCCGTCTATACGATTTGAGCGATGTATCGCCGGGGCCGAGCTAAGGCGCTCGGGCGAGAGGGAGAGGCCCGATGTTCAATGAAGACAGGGATTACAGCGCCTTCGATTGGGCGATGCTGGGGGATATCGCCAAGGGGCGGCCCAACCTCGGCCAGGGCATGGACGTGGTGGTCTACCGCCTCATGCAGTTTACGCTCCGCGACGCGCTCATCGCGGAATTCGACCCGGGTACGGCCGACAGGATATTCTTCAAGGCCGGCGAGGAAGCCGGCAAGCAGTTCTGCCGTAGGCTCCTCGACGCAACGAGGGACTTCAACGGCTTTATACAGCAGCTAACGGAGACCCTGCAAGCCCTCAAGATAGGCATACTGCGCGTCGAGCGCGCGGAGCCTGAGCTCGGGCTCTTCACGCTTACCATAGCCGAGGACCTCGACTGCTCGGGGCTTCCAGTCACCGGCGAGACCATCTGTACCTACGACGAGGGGTTCATCAAGGGCGTCCTTCGCGAGTATACGGGCAAGGACTTCTCCGTTAGGGAGGTGGATTGCTGGTGCTCGGGCGATCGCGTCTGCCGATTCGACGTCCGCCCGGCGGGGGCCTAGCGGCTCATGCTCTCGGTCGATCCGGCGCGCCTCGACGCCGTCTCGGAGGCTTTTTACCTGCTCCTGAAGGGCAGGATGCCGGATCCCATAGCGCTCCCGGACGACCAGCCCGACGACGAGCTCCGCCAGGCCGTCGGGCTCATCAACCGCTTCATTGCGGAGTACGGCGACGCCGCGGAGCTTTCGCAGCGCATCGCCCGCGGCGAGATAGGCGTGGACGCGGCCAAGGGCAACTCCCCGGTCCTCCAATCGCTCAAGAGCCTACAGGCGAGCCTCCGCCACCTCAGCTGGACGACGCAGCAGATCGCGCGGGGGGACTTCTCTCAGCGTGTCAGCTTCATGGGCGACTTCTCCGAGGCGTTCAACAGCATGGCCGAGCAGCTCAATGCCTCCTTCGAGGAGCAGGCGCGTATCAAGGCCGACCTCGAGGCCCGCGTTGACGAGCTAGCCAGGACGCGGGTCCGGCTCGAGGCTATCCTGGAGGAGCAGCGCCGCCGCGAGGTGGAGCTCTCCAAGCTGAGCAGCGCGGTCACCAACAGCCCCGTGAGCATCGTCATCTGGAACCGCGACAGGATCGTGGAATACGTGAACCCCGCGTTCTGCGCGCGGACGGGGTACTCGGCGGAGGAAGTCGTCGGCACCACGCTCGACGTCCTCAACTCGTCGATGCACGACGCCGCGTTCTTCGAGGACATGTACGCCGACCTGATACGCGGGCGGAACTGGTCCGGGGAGATATGCAACCGCTGCAAGGGCGGCGACCTCATCTGGGACTCGACCTATATCTCGCCGGTGCTGGATCCCTCGGGCGACGTGAGCCACATGGTCGAGATAATGGAGGACGTGACCGAGCGGAAGCGGATGACGGAGGCGCTGCGCGACCAGGTGGAGGAGATGAAGAGGACCAGGCGAGCCATGCTGAACGTCATGGACGATCTCGACGAGGCGCGCGCCGAGGCCGAGGCGGCGACGAGGGCCAAGGCCGACTTTCTCGCCAACATGAGCCACGAGATAAGGACGCCGATGAACGCCATCATCGGCTTCTCCAACCTCGTCGCCAAGACAGCGCTCGACCAGAGGCAAGGCGACTACGTCCGCAAGATACGGCAGTCGAGCGCCCACCTGCTGGGGATCATCAACGACATACTGGACTTCTCGAAGATCGAGGCCGGGAAGCTGGGGCTCGAGAGCACGGGCTTCGCCCTGGCCGACGTGCTGGAGAGCGTCTCAAACCTGATCTACGATAAGGCCGCCTCGAAGGGGCTCAGCTTCGCCCTCGGGGCGGAACCCGGCGTCCCGCCGTACCTCGTCGGCGACCCCTTGCGGCTCGGGCAGGTCCTGGTGAACTACGCGAGCAACGCCGTGAAGTTCACCGAGCGCGGGGGCGTCTCGGTCGGCGTGGCGGTCGAATCGCTCGGGGAGACGGACGCGGTCCTTCGCTTCGAGGTGAGGGACTCCGGGATCGGGCTCACGCCGGAGCAGATAGGCAAGCTGTTCCAGTCCTTCCAGCAGGCGGATTCCTCGACTACGCGGAAGCACGGGGGCACGGGGCTCGGGCTCGCCATCTCGAAGCGCCTCGCCGAGCTCATGGGGGGCGGGGTCGGGGTCGAGAGCGAGTACGGGAAGGGCTCCGTCTTCTGGTTCACCGCCCGCCTCGGGATAGGGCGGGGAACGGAGCGCGCCGGGGCGGACGCCTCGGCGCCCGACGTGGGGTCGATACGGGGAGCGGTCGTCCTCCTCGCGGAGGACAACGAGTTCAACCAGGAGATAGCGATGGAGCTGCTGGGCGACGCAGGGCTCGCGGCGGTGCCGGTGGGCGACGGCAGGGAGGCCCTGGAGGCTCTAGGAAGGCGCGCCTTCGACGCGGTCCTCATGGACATGCAGATGCCCGGCATGGACGGCCTCGAGGCGGCGCGGGAGATACGGAAGGACGGCCGGCTCGCCGGTCTGCCTATCATAGCGATGACGGCCAACGTCATGCCGGCCGATATGGAGCGCTGCATCGCGGCCGGCATGAACGATCACGTCTCGAAGCCTATCGACCCGGCGGATCTGTTCAGCAAGCTGCTCAAGTGGATCAAGCCGAGAGAAGGGCTCGGCGTTCCCCCCGCGAGGCCCGGGGGGCCGGCGCTAGCCGACGCGGAGAGCGGCTCCCCGGAAGGGGCTGCAACCGTGGGCGATAGGCCTGGGGGGACGGGGCTACCGACCGTGAAGGGCCTCGATACCGCGATCGGGCTATCGAGGGTCATGGGAAAGAAGGACTTTTACCTCGGGCTGCTACGGAAGTACCTCGAGAACCAGGGCCAGGCTCCCTCCGACATCCGTAGGAGCCTCGAGGGGGGAGACCGGGTCGCCGCCGAGCGTATCGCCCACACGGCGAAGTCCGTGAGCGGGAACGTAGGCGCTATCGAGATACAGTCCCTGGCCGCCGCCCTGGAGACGGCGATCCGGGAGGGAGCCGGGCGCTCCGCCGTGGAGGACCGCCTGGACGCCTTCGCCTCGGCGCACGCCGAGTTCGTGGGCGGGCTTAGCGCGGCCCTGGGCGCGTCCGAGGGGCCTCGCGAGGGCGAGCCAGATCCGGGAGGTGACCGGCCTATTGACGCGGGCTCGCTCGGGGCCGCCCTGGAGGAGCTCGTCGGGCTGCTCGCCCAGGACGACGGCGAGGCGGCGTACGCCTTCGATCGGTCGGAAGCGGTCCTGAGGGCCGCCCTCGGCGCCGATCGCCTGCGCGGCATAGCCGAGGCGATTAGGAACTATGATTTCGAGGCGGCCCTCGCCATGATCCGCGCCGAGGCGGGGCGGCTCGGGCTCGGGATCCTCCCTCGAGGCGGAGCGTAGCATGGATACACGAAACGACCGGGGGGGCGTCGGCATGGGCTCGCTAGGCCGACCGCCCGGCGGCCGCCGGGGAGGGCTCGCCGCGGGCCCTCGTACCCTGTGCCTCACGATCGTCGTCCTCATCGCGGTATTGGCGACGCTGGCCGTCATCGTAACGCGTTACGAGGCGTTACGCGCCTGGCGTCTCGAGGCAGTCGACGAGGAGGCGATCGCGAGGCTCGAAGGGGAGGCGACGGCCCTGGTTATAGCGCGGGACGTAGCGGCGGCCCTCGGCGCGCTCATGCTCGGCTTCCTCCTGTATTTCGGGATAGCGTCCTCCCGGAGGTCCCGGGAGGACCGGGAGGAGCAGGAGGGGCTGTGGCGGGCGCTCTCCGAGGCTCGCGACGAGCTGGAGGATCGCGTACGCTCGAGGACGGCCGAGCTCGAGGAGCGTACTAGCCAGCTGGTAAGGATTAACGAGGAGCGCATATGCTCCGAGGCCAGGGCGCGGCTCATACTCGACTCGGCCAGCGAGGGCATACTGGGAATCGATCGAGGCGGCCGGCTCTCCTTCTCCAACAAGGCTTCCATGGAGCTCCTCGGCTTTTCGCCCGAGGACTTCTCCGGGCTGCCCGTCCATGGCTTGTTCCACAGGAAGTGCCCCGACGGATGCGGCTTCCCCCAGGGCGGCTGCCCCCTATACGACGCCGTAGCGAGGGGGATCGAGGTGCGGAACGCCGAGGAAACGTTCTGGCGACGTGACGGCAGCTCCTTCCTGGCCGATTTCTCTATCTCCCCGCTCTCTGAAGGCCCCGGCGAGCCGGATGGAGCGGTGATCGTAATCCGCGACATTACCGAGAGGAAGCGGGCCCAGGACCTGCTCGAGGAGAGCGAGCGGCGGCTGAGGTCGATAATCGATAACTCCCCCCTCGGCATCGTGCACCTCGGAGCTGACGGCGTCATCCTGTCGTGCAACGAACGATTCGCGGGGATAATAGGCGTCGAGCGAGGATTGATCATAGGAATCGATGCCGTGTCGGCGGCCAGTTCGGATGAAATGAAGGCCGCCATCAGGAAGGCCCTGAGGGGAGCCCGCGCCGAGTACGAAGGGGAGTACGTCGCGAGGAGCGGGGAGAGGCCCATACCCCTGCACGTGATCTTCAACCCCATAGAAGTGGGGCACGACCCGACGGCCGTTATAGCCAACCTCGAGGACGTAACGTATCGCAGGGAAGTGGAGAGGGAACTCAATGAGCATATCGAGGAGCTGGAGAGGATCAACCGCCTGACCGTCGATAGGGAAGAGCGGATGATAGGCCTCAAGAGGGAGGTAAACGACCTCCTGGAGGCATCGGGGAGAGAAGCCAAGTACAAGATAGTCGAGCCTTAGGCGGGGGCGAGCCCGCTCGGCGCGGCGCCCTACGGCCCTTCCGCTCCTCCGACTAGAGGCTGTACGGGCGGGGGCCCAGGGCATCGGGCGCGGGGAGCGGTATCCAGTCGGCGTCTCCGGAGAGGCCTCGGCCAATGGCGGAAAGCCGACTCGCTTCGGCCTTCCGCCTATGTCCGCGCCGTGGCGTCCTTAGGCCGTCGCCGGCGTCGCGGGCTCGTCGTCGGTGCCCGCTGGGGCGGTATGGACCGGCTTGAGGAAGAGGCCGAGCGCGATGGCCGCGCCGAGGAGGGCAGCCGAGACTATGTACGCGAGGGAGTATGAATCGGTAGCGTCGATCGCCCAGCCGGCGATGAGCGGGCCGAGCACTCCGGAGACGCCCCAGGCGGTGTAGAGAACGCCGTAGTTTGCGCCGTAGCTCTTCATGCCGAAGTTGTCGGAGGTGATCGACGGGAACGTCGACATCAGCGAGCCGTACGAGAATCCGGCCACGACGGTACCCAGGATGATCAGCGGCTCGGTCGTGTAGAACGAGAACGCCAGCA
Organism: Spirochaetota bacterium; assembly: GCA_018816345.1. Classification (GTDB taxonomy): domain Bacteria; phylum Spirochaetota; class Spirochaetia; order Treponematales; family UBA12059; genus SZUA-370. The sequence goes on from JAHIWG010000017.1 coordinate 15,498, forward strand.
TGTTGAGTAGCTGGGTGCTGAAGACGATCAGCATCGTGTTGCGCCTGCCGATGCGGTCCGACAGCATGCCGCCGCCGACGCGGCCCGAGGCGTTGCTTATAGCTAGGAGCGATACGATATACGCCGAGTTCGGTATGTTAGCCTGGGTCGTGGCTATCGAGGCCAGGTGGCCGATCATCATCACGCCCGCCGAGGAGGAGAGCGCGAACATGAGCCACAGGAGGTAGAAGGCCGGCGTCTTGACCATCTGCCGCCAGGTGTAATTGTAGCCGTCGAGCTTCTTGCGCCTATTCCTGCCCGCGGCGAGGGCCGGCGCCTCGGGGACGTAGCCGGTCTTGGGGTTGTTGACGAAGAAGGAGAGGGGCTGGGCGACGGCCAGGATGCCGACGCCCAGGATCAGGAAGGATCGGGAAATGCCGAAGTTCCTGATGAGGGCGCTCGTCAGGGGGGCGAGGTAGACGGCGGCGACGCCGAACCCGGCGACGGTGATGCCCGAAACCATGCCCTTCATAGACGGATGGAACCACTTCATCGCCATCGGCGTCACGCAGCCGTAGGCGAAGCCGATGCCGGTGGCGACGATGACGCCGACCGTGACGATCATCGCGAAGGGCGTCTGGAAGAAGCTCGACGCGATGAGGCCGGAGCCGACCAAGAACACGCCGATCTGGATGACTCGCCTAGGCCCGATCCTGTCCTGGACGACGCCGGCGACGAGCAGGGCCGCGGCCCAGGTCACGATGGCGACGGTATACGCGGCGTTCGCCTCGCTGTGCGTCCAGCCCCAGTCGGCTACCATGGCCTTCTTGAACACGCTCCACGCGTACAGAAACCCGATAGTAAGATTGATTCCCGTTCCGGCGACCAGGATACCGACGGCCTTGCTCGGTTTACTCATTGACGCTCCTGCGAAAGATCGAAAGATGGTGTGTCCCGCGCTTTTCATGGCGTCCGGACGCGCAATCCTTACGCCTAGGCTCAAGTTTAGTCAAGTGACAATTAAATCACGGTATATGCAGTCGATATGCACGAAAAATGTATAATGGCCGTATCTACGCGCGCGCGGCTGGGACGCGAGCCGGAACGCCGAGGCCGGGGCCGGCTCGGATCGGGCCGGCCCCGGCCGTTGCATTCCGCCCGCTAATGTGCTCAAATATAGAACCATGAAGACAAAGCGCGTCCTGTACCTGTTCCTGGCCATTATGGCAGCCCTCGTCGTCGCCGCGGCGCTTTACAAGGACGCCTTCATGGCCGCCCTGGACCGTCCGGAGCTATACGGCCACGCCCGCTTCGCGCATATCGCGGCGGCCACGATCTTCTTCGCCAACGCGGTGGTGGGCATGCTCTGGGAGCGCCGCGCCCTCGCCGTCGGTAGCAAGGAGGCCGTCCTGCACACCTACGAGACCGTGGCCTGGCTGGACGCGCGCCTGTCGTCGCCCCTCATCGTCGTATCCCTCGTGGCGGGCCTCGTGATGGCCGCCCCGGCCGGCGACGTCTTCGAGCAGGGCTGGCTATCCTGGGCCTTCGCCCTGTTCCTCTTCTCGGGCGCCTTCTGGGTGCTGAGCGACATCCCTACCCAGTACAGGGTCAAGCGCCTCACGGCGGCCCTCGACCCCGCGGACCCGGTCCTGCCGGCGGAGCTCGTCCGCCTCCTCAGGCTGCGCTGGTGGATCAGCCTGGCGGGAGTCGCCCCCCTCGTCGCCGTCTTCGCGCTCATGGTCTATAAGCCGGCCGTCCCGGCGCTCGCGGGCCTGTTCCGCTAGGCGGGCCAGCGCGGGTTTTCCGCCCCGCACCGCCTGCAGGCCTTATCGTGCAGGCACAGGTAGTCTCCGCAGGAAGGGCAGCGCCAGCGCCGCTCCAGGTAGTCCAGGACCGCCCGTAGCCCCTCGTCCTCCCGCTTCCTGAGCAACGCGACCAGGTCTTCGCCGTACTTGGCCGCGTATCGCTTGGAGAGGTCTCGGATGCGGCGGCAGGGGAAAAGCTCGCAGGCCCCGCACGATAGGGACGGATCGCCCCGCTTCTCCGGGCATTCCTTGATGGAGCAGGCCGCGCAATGGTTCGGCTTGGGCCCCTCGCGGAGGCAGCCGACGCAGGGCTTCCTTTCGCGCTGGAAGGCCATGCAGAGGCGGCAGGCGACGCCGCACGGCGCTATGTCGGTCTCAGTCAGCATCGATTCCTCCTGGGCCGGTAGCCGCGATCGGGATCTGGAGCTCCGTTACGAAGCGCTTGGGATCCCTCGGGAGGATAAGTCCCGGGCCCTTTAGGTATAGCTCCCGCGATGGCGTCGCGGCATGGAGCCCCCGGGCTATGAGGGCCTCGAACAGGGCGCGGTAGGCCGTGCCTATCGTAGCGTAGGGGCCGCGATGCCTGATGCAGAGGACGCGCTGGGCGCCGAGCGGCCGGCAGGCCCCGCCCGGTACATGGACTTCCTTGCGGACCGGCACGGCCGCCTCGATATCGGCGTCCTCATCGCGGTACTCGTCGTCGTGGTAGAGGGCCAGCGGCGCTCCGCAGGCCTGGCGGCCGGCGGCCTTGAACAGCGCGGCGAAACGCTCGCCGACCTCCGCGTATCGTCCCTTGAAGCGGATGCCGGCTATCAACTGTTCCGGTAGCGCCTTCTCTAGCGCGTCCAGGCCTTCCTGGCCGTCGCCGGCCGACCCGGCGAAGGGAGCGGCATCGCCGAGCGCGGCCAGGTACAGGGCCAGGCGATCGCGGGTGCCGCGCGCGCGGTCCAGCTCCCGCTCGACCTCGCCCATCCTGCGGGCGAGGAACCTCGGCAAGTCGCTGTCCTCCTGGCACTCCTGCAGGATATCCTTGAGTTCCCTATGGGAGAATCCTAGCTCCCTTAACAGGCTGACGCTTCGGGCCCTCTTCCATGACGCGTCCCCGTAATAACGATAGCCGCTGAACGGGTCGATACGCTCCGGCACCAGGATGCCCTCGTCGTGGTACAGCCTGAGCGCCTTTACCGTCAGTCTCGTCGCGGCGGAGAATTCTCCCATGGTCAGCAACGCTACGCCTCCAGCCTACTAGCTTCTAGAAGATTATAGAACGCTTTTTCCTTATCGTGGAGGCCGTCGGCTAGGGATCGAAGTATCCGGTATTCCTCCGCGCGCTCCTCCGCGCCCATGCCCTTGATCCGTCCCGATAGGTCGCGGAAGGCTGAAGCCAGCCCGTGCCATTCGGCTATGGCCTCGTCGAGGCCGGCGATAGCGCGCCCTAGTCCCGCCGCTCGCTCCGGGTCGGCGGCTTCAAGCTCGGCGGCCGCTCGGGCCAGGAAATCCCGATAGAGCATCCTGAACGCCGCGCCGCCGGTACCGAAATCCTCTATGTTCCCGGCCATGTACTCCAGCACCCCCGGCAGGAGGTAGCTATTCCTGGAATACTGTTCCAGCTCAGAGAGGTCCCGTCCGTAGCGGCTCAAGGCCTCGAGGCTCGATTCGCGATAGTAGGCGCAGACCGTGTCCAGGGAAGCCGTAAGGAGCTCCTCCCAGTCGGCCCGGTAGCCCGCGGCCTCCCGGCCGATCCAGAAGAACTCTCCCCTCGGCGGGAAGACCTTGGTCCCGGAGGTCCTCGCCTTATGGAGGTCTCGCAGCGCTATGGACCGGAGGCCGGGCAGGGCCGTGTCGGAGACCAGGGCCTTATCGTCGCGCCGGTCGATGCCGAACAGCGCGATCACGTGCCAGCCGAAGGACGCGTAGGCCGGTCCGTACTTGCCTCCGAAGAGGTAGGGCAGGTAGCGCATGTCCACGCGCAGCATCACGGGCAGGCCCCGATCCAGGAGGTCGGCGATCCGGCCCCAGCCCGCGTCCTCGGTACGGTCGATCCCCTCGGCCGAACGCTCCCAGGGTATGCGCGCGGCCGCGAAGAAGCGCTCGCGCATATCCCCGTTGCGGCCCGAGAGGAAGGGGAAGGTCGAACGCTCGAAGCCGAAGGCCAGGGCCCCGCCCGCGCCCGTGACGGCGCATTCCGGTAGCTCGTAGCCCAGGTAGCCGAGGGCGTTGGCGATGGCGCTGCTCTCGCAGTGCCCGCCCGGTACGACCCGGACCCCGGGCAGTAGGTGGGACGAGCCTTCGGGAATGGATTGCCAGGGGGCCTGGCAGCCGGCGAACAGGAAGCAGGCGCGGCTTAGGCCTCCGGCCTCGGCTAGGTGTTTCATGGGGGTATCCTCCTAGGGACGAGTAGAAACCCTGCCCCTGGGGCGGAGTCAACTCGTTCTCGGTACTATGTAAGCCTAGGGATCGCGGTATGCTGGATCGAGACGAAGGGAAGAACGAATGGGCGATGACAGTATCCTGCTTACCGAACGGGCTGACTCCGGTATCACGCGCTTGACATCTTGTGTTATACTTGTGTAATTATTTAAAAAATATTCAATCCCCTCATGCAAGGAGACTCCATGCCGGCTATCCTCGAGTGGAAGAAGAACCCTGCTTCCCTCGCCATCCTAGCCGCCTGCGCCGCTGTATTCGCCGCGGCCCGGCTGGGCTCGCCCGAGAGCGTACGCTTCCTCGCCTTCGAGACGAACGAGCTGCCGGGTCGTTGGTACGCCTTCCTGACCTACGGCTTTACGCACGTGGACTGGAACCACATCATCCTCAATATGCTCGTGCTGGCGGTGTTCGGCGCCTGGGTCGAGCGCCTACTAGGAGCGGCGAGGTACCTGCTCCTCGTGGCCGTCGCCATCCTCGCGGGTAGCGCGACGCTGTACGCGAGGGAAACCGCCGGTATAGGCTTCAGCGCCGCCGCCGCGGCCTTGCTCTTCTATTACAACGTCGCGTTTCCCCTGGAGAGGGAGCTGCCTTTCCGCCTGCCTAACATAGCGCTGCCCGTAGCCTTGTTCGCCCTGTCCGCCGCCGCCTCGATCTTCGGCTGGCTGCCCTCCGTCGGCCACGTCCCTCATCTGGCGGGAGCCATGGTAGGGCTCCTCTTCCTAGCCCTCTTTCGAAAGAGGCACAGACCTATCTAGAGAGGCCTCCCGCCGCGGCCGAGGCTCGGTTCCAGAGGTCTGCCTGGAGCCATTGCCCCGAACGATGCCCCCGATAGTCCGGCCCAATCAGGGCCGGTTTTTTTTACATGATATCTAGACTTCGAGTATTCTATGAAGTACTATATGTAATGTAAAAGCGACAAAAAGACAAATCGAGGCGTCATTATGTCATACCATCATAACCGAATACGCGTAGCTACAGCCTTGGAGTCCATCCTCCTCGGCGCGTACTGCTACGCGGCGGCGAGCCGGGCGGCCAGCGGCGCGCTGCCCCCGGGCGACGCCGCTGGCCTGAACGCGGCCTTCGTGCTGGGCTGGCTCGGCGCGCTCGCCGAGGGCATAGCCTCGCTACGGCAGTACGCGCGGGGAACCGTCCATGCCTGAGGCCAAGCGCGTCGTCAACCGTATACGTACCCTGCGCTTCTTCGCGGGCGAGATGTCGCAGCAGGAGCTGGCCGAGCGGGTCGGCGTGGCCCGCCAGACCATCGTTGCCATCGAGGGAGGAAAGTACGCTCCATCGCTCGAGCTGGCCTTCCGCATAGCCGACGCCTTCGGCGTGGTACTGGCGGAGGTCTTCTCGTACGAGAGCGCCGAGGGTTAGGGAAGGGGGATGATCATGAGGATACTCATCACGGGGGCCACGAACGGCATGGGAAGGGGCGTGGCCGAGGCCCTCGCCGCGAGCGATGACGAGCGCAACGAGCTCATCCTCCTCTGCAGGTCGGAGGAGCGAGGGAAGGCGGCTGTCAAGGATCTCGAGGCTAGGGGCGCCCGGGCCTCGCTCGCGGTCTGCGACCTGGCCGACCTGTCGGCGGTGAGGCGGGTCGCGGGGGAGCTGCGGGAAGCCTACGGCTACCTCGACGCTATCTTCGTCAACGCCGGCCTCGGCTACGCGGCCGGGCGGACGGAGACGGTCGACGGGCTGGACTCGCATTTCCAGGTTAACTACCTATCGCAATTCTACCTGACTCTCGGCCTCATCGACCTGCTCCGAGCCTCGGAGCGCGGCGGGCGCGTCGTGTTCAACGCGACGCCGGGCGGGCGCATCCTCTGGGACGACCTTCAGCTGACCCGTTCCTGGAGCTACGAGACGGGCATACGCCAGGCCATGGCGGCCAAGCGCATGCTCCTCCTGACCCTGGACGAGCGCTACGGGCGAGGAGAGCGGCCCGTGTCCTTCATCTGCTTCTCCATACCCAAGACGGTCTGGACGAACCAGGTAGCCATCATCCCCGCGCCCATGCGGATAGCCGCCGGCATCATGCGGGCCCTGGGACGCTTCATATCGATGGAGCGCTGCGGCGAGATCATGGCGCCGCTCTTCCTCTGCGGCGAGGGCGAGATACGCTCGCGCTCGGGGCGGCTCCTCACCTGGAAGGGCGGTCGCTTCGTCGAGCTCCCGGAAGACCCGGCAGTCATCGACGGTGAGGCCAGGCGGCGTCTCTACGAGCTGAGCGTCGGGCTCTGCGAGGGTGCGGGCCTCAGGCTCGGGGAATGGGAGGGCCCTAGGCCCGCGGAGCGGCCGGGCCCCTGACGAGCCCCATGAGCTCGAAGCGCGAGTTGATGCCTATCTTGCGGTAGATGCTGTAGACGTGGTTGCCGACGGTCCGCTCGGAGATGCCGAGCTCGGCGGCGACCTGCTTGTTGCCGAGGCCCCTGAGCACCAGCGCCATTACTTCCTCCTCGCGGGGGCTGAGGCCCGAGCCGCGGGCCAGCTCCGCGGCGCCGTGGGCGGCCTCGACGGCGGCCGCTACCTCCGAGGGACGGCCGGGCCCGGCCAGGTAGCCGAAGGATAGGCCTATCGCGACGGCCGAGGCGGCGATCAGGTACAGGGGAAAGGCCGCGGAGAAACCTAGTATCGGCGCCACGCTACCAAGCGGTTCCTTCCCGCCCGATGACAGGATATCGGTCGCGAGGCCGGGCACGAAGAGAGCCGACAGGGCGAGGGACGCGATCGCCAGCCTCCGAGCCCTGGCCTCGGGTATCCGCGCGCGGAACGCGATCAGGATGGCGTAGGCGTAGGCTATGAGGGCCAGCGACGCCAGCTGGGCAGCGTCGGTCGATCGCGAGAAGTATACGGTCCGAGCCGCGGCGTCGTAGGCGATCGAGGGCCGGGCGAGGGAGAGCGCCAGCGCGCCCGCCGCGAGTACCGCGGCGGCGATGGCTCCGGCCCGCCTCCAGGGCGCGTCGAGCAGGGCCTCGGCCAGGCGCGCCCCCGCTAGGCTCGAGGCCAGGGTCAGCGCTTGGTTGAGCCGCATGAGCGCGTACATCGCGCGGCTTATCCCGAACGCGCCCGCGCCGCCCGGTAGAGCGAGGCTCCCCATCCCGAGGGAGAGGAGGGCGTGGTTGGAGGCCGCGAGGCAGAGCAGCCCGAGGAATAGGGTGCGGAGTCGGGCGAGCTCCCTGCGACCGGAGCGGTGCGCGCAGGCCGCGACGAGGGCGAGCGCCGCGGATCCGGCGCATAGGGATGTCGCGAGCAGGAGGGGAATTCGGGCCGTCATGGAGGCGAGTATAACACCCTGGCGCGCGGGTGTGTATCGATTCCTAGGCCCACGGGCGCCTACTGAGTATCGTTACCTAGGGACGGCGCGCTCGGCGGATGGGTATCGTACCCCCATCTTCATCGCCAAGGAGCTTCCATGCATCGTGCCTTCAGAGCGCTCTGCCTTCTTTGCCTAGGCGGCGCGGCCGTTCCCCTCGCGGCGGATAACGCGCTCTCACTCGTCGTGACCACCGGGCCCGAGGCCCTCGTCTCGGCATCGCACTCCATCGATTTCCCGGCGGGCCGCGGTACGGATCCGCTGACCGCGGGAAACGGCGTCTCGCTCTCCCTTTCCGAGACACTCACTCCACTCTCCCTCGAGATCGGGGCGGAGGCCGTCGTAACGCCGATTGCCTTCATGCAGCTTAGGGCGGGCGCCTCCGCGGCGACCGGCTGGAGCCTCGGCGACCGCCGGGGGTTGGCCCTAGTCCGCCGCCTCGGCGAGGGAAGCGTCATATCGTCCGATCTCTCGTTCGCGGCCGCCGTCCTCTCTGTCCGCGGCGGGGCCGTCCTTCGCGTGGAACTGCCCGTCGGATCCGGCGGTAACCGGCTCCAGGCGGCTTCGGCGAACGATATCCTCTATAGGTCGCTCCCCGGGGCCGACGAGGGAGACTACTGGGTATACCAGTCTGACGGGGGAGGCAACCGCGACGGGTGGCGCTACGCGGGTAGTCACGCCATCCAGTACCGTATGGGAGTCGCCGGCCGGGGCCTGGAGCTCCTCGGCCTAGCCTTCGAGGCGGGAGTCGGCCTCGATAGGAGCCCCGGCGGCGAAGCCTGGGGCGAGGATCTCTGGACCATGGCGCTCGGGGCCTTCGGCGAGTATCGCCTCTCGGCCCGAACAAGCCTCGTCGCCTTCGCCAGGATCGCGAGCGAGCTCGCCTACGCGAAAGGCGGGGACGAACCTTATTACGGCGACAGGCTCGTCGATCGAAGGCTTCCCTATCGTCCGGGAGCCGCTAAGGCGGGATTGGTCCTTCGAGTGTCGCTCGATCCGGCGAGCCCTTCCGAGGAGGGAACCCTATGACCGCCCGTACCCGCGCGCCTCGCGCGATCGAGACCGTTCTCAGGCGCGCTTCCTCGATCCCGCCCGCGTCCGTCGCTATCCTGGTCTTCCTTGCCTCGTACTCCTGCGCGCTGCTGCCTCGCACGCCCCCCATCGAGGGACCGGCGCCCGTCGCGTCGCTGGAGCGCGTGACTCTCGGCGGCGTCGAGCAGACCATGCTCGTGCGTGGCGCCGATACCTCCAAGCCCATACTCCTATTCGTCCACGGCGGTCCCGGCATGGTCGGTGTTCCCCTCGAGCACGCCATGCGCTACCTGGAAGACGACTTCATCGTGGTGACCTACGATCAACGGGGGGCCGGCAAGTCGGGTTCCATCGAGGACGGCGCCGCTCCCATCGGGAGGTACGTCGACGATCTCGTCGAGCTCGAGCGCCTTCTCGTCGCGAGGTTCGGGAAGGAACGGGTCTACCTGGTCGGGCATTCCTGGGGTTCCCTCGTGGCCATGCTCGCCGTGAAGCAGGAGCCGGCGCTCGTCGCGGCCTATATCGGGGTCGGGCACGTGGTGTCCACCATCGAGCAGGAGGCGCTCTCGTACCGCTTCGCCGTTGACCGCGCGAGGGAGACCCGCAACTCGAGGGCCTTGGCCGAGCTGTCGAGCGTCGCTCCTCCCTACCTGGGAGAGGACGGGCGGCTCAGGATGGAAGACCTCGCCCTCCAGCGAAAGTGGCTGGAGCTGCTCGGCGGCGTCTGGTACGATTACCGGAAGATGGGAAATAAGGATATGCTGGGCGTCTACTTCTCGGCCCGGGAGTACAGCATCGTCGACTGGATGGAGGTTGAGCGCCGCGCCAAGTACGCCACCGTCGCTACGTGGAACGAGTCGATGGCCATCGACCTGCGCGTCGACGCGGCGAGGATAGAGGCGCCGGCGTACTTCTTCACGGGAAGGCGCGACTACAATACCCCCCACGAGCTAATAAGCGATTACTACCGATCGCTCGACGCTCCGGCGGGCAAGGACTTCGTCTGGTTCGAGCGCTCGGGGCACGTACCGTTCATGGAGGAGCCCGAGCGCTTCCATGCGGAGCTCCTGCGGGTCGTAGCGGAGACTGAGGCCGCCCGTACCCGCCCTTACTGAGTTGCGGCACGGCGAGAAGTATGGCGTCCCGCGCCTATGCGCGTTTTAGCGTTGACAACGCGCCTATCCCGTAGTATACGGTGGGTGCATACGTAACGCCTGTATAGTACGTAGCTGCCTAGGCCGACGCAGGGGCCTAGGCTTACCGTACGCCTGGTTCGTATGTTTTCTAAATCATCGGCGGATCGGAGGGGGTAGGGACATGGACGAGTACGAGGAAGGATTACGGCTGCTCGAAGAGAAATTCGGCGGCGGCAAGGATAACGTCATATCGCTGGCGACCGTCGCCGTCGAGCGCGCCGGCGACGGCGCGCCGCTGCCCGCCGTGCGAGGCGTCGACGCCTACTACGAGGGCGGCGCGTTCTACGTCACGACCAATGCACGCTCTAATAAGATGAAGGAGATAGCCGCCAACCGGCAGGTCTCGATAGCCTCGTGCGCCGAGATGTTCACCGCGAGCGGGGTGGGCGAGAGCCTGGGCTGGGTGATGGAACCGAGGAACGCGGAGCTGCGGGCCAAGCTCCGCGCGGCGTTCGCCCCCTGGTACGATAGCGCCAATGACGAGAAGGATACCGATTGCTGTATCCTGGCCATACGGCTAAGCAAGGGCGTATTGAACGTCAACCATTGGGAGAAGCTCTATCGCCTGGACTTCGAGAGCAAGGCGTGCATTATCTCGACATGATAGGGAGGCCGGGAGATGGAACAGATTAACGCCGTCGAGCTCGCCGATCCGAGCGTCTACCCGGACGAGGCCGTATTGCGCGGCGTGCTCGGGGCGGGCTACGGCGCCTACGGGAAATTCATGGACGCCCTCGGGGAGCGCGGCTATACCCATGAATGGCGCTACTATACGGACGGCAAGGCCTGGCTCTGCAAGGCCCAGCGCAAGGCCAAGACGCTGGCCTGGATGTCGGCTTGGCGGGGCTACGTCAAGGCCACCGTCTACCTTCCCGAGCGCTACCTCGAGGGCCTCGCGGGGCTGGCCCTGAGCGACGACGCCAGGCGCTCCATCGATATCGCGAAGGACGTCGGGAAGTCCAGGCCCTGCACGGTCGACCTGCTGGGCGACCCCGATGTCGCCGACATCCTGGCGCTCATGGACTACAAGGCCTCGCTTAAGTAGGGAAGGACTACGACCTCCCTCCTCGCCCGGCTACCCGGGCGAGGAGGGGGCGCCTTCGGCCAGGTAAAGGTCGACTCGCTCGAGCGCTTGCGCGAGGACGCCCGGTAGCGCGTCGGCGGCTTATACTGCCCGCCTCTAATCGATCTTTCCCTTGCGCTCGCGGCCCCGACGGCGCTTACTATCCGCGATGACGACTATCGAAATACGAGCCTTGTACGACGAGTACGAGCGCAGGAACGCGGACTACCCGGGCTACCGTCGCGAGGAGACTGACAAGACCGTCCGCATGGTGAACGACGACGAGGACGGGCACAACTACCTAGTCTATTCGAGCTTGAGCCATGAGGGCGCGGAGGCCGCCATCGACGGGGAGCTCGCGTACTTCCGCGGCCTCAGGCGGTCGTTCGAGTGGAAGCTCTACTCCCACGACGAGCCTGCCGACCTCAAGGCCCGCCTCGCCGCGCGCGGTTTCTCCATAGGAGAGGACGAAGCCATCATGGCCCTCGAGCTCGCGGAGCTTCCACCGGAGCTAGCGGCCGATAATCGCATCGACGCGCGCAGGGTCTCGGACGAGGAAGGCCTGGCCGCCTACGCGGCCCTCGACGCGCTTGTCTGGCCCGACGACCACGAGGAATGCATGAGGGAGCTTACGCGAACCTTCCGCGAGGAGCCCGGGCGCCAGAGCTTATGGCTCGCCTCTATCGACGGCGTACCTGCCTGCGCGGCCCGCATCGACTTCCCCCCGCGCTCCCCCTTCGCGAGCCTCTGGGGCGGCGCCACCCTCGAGGCCTATCGCGGGCGCGGCGCCTACACCGCCCTGCTCGCCGCCCGCGCCAAGGAGGCCCTCGCCCGAGGCTACCGTTTCCTGACCATAGACGCGAGCCCCATGAGCCGGCCCATAGTCGCGCGCCGCGGCTTCCGCCTATTATCCGTCTCTAATCCTTGCGACTCGCCGCCCGAGTGAGCGGCGCCCGGCGACAGGCGGGCCGGGCTTGCCGTATCCTACGGCTTCCGGCGTATCGGATGAAACAGGATGCGCATTGACGATCGACCCGGCGTGGTTTATAAGCCATGGTAGAGGAGGATTAGCGATGGATACCCCCGCCTATGTCCGCTACCGTATCCTGATCGACCTGGAGGGCGCGGCGCCCGATTCGCCCGCGGCCCGGGCAGCGCTGGCCGAGACGCTCGCCGATCCCCGGGTCGCCCTGCTGCTCGAGGACGTTTCCCGCTGGCCGGGCACGGTACTCAATAGCCACAAGAGCGCTAGCCAGACCTTCCATACCCTGGAGTTCCTCTCGGAGCTGGGCCTGCCCGGCGATCATCCCTCCGTCGCGACTGCCGTGGACCGCATCCTCGAGAGCGCCGGGCCGGACGGCGTGCCTCGCCTTCCCATGACCTATCCCAAGCAGTTCGGAGGCCCCGGCGTCGAGATGTCCTCTTGGGCGCTCTGCGACGCGCCGACCCTCCTGACCGCCGCCGTACGCTTCGGGCGCTCAGGCGACGCCCGGGTTCGGCGGGGCATCGCGACGCTCACGGCCCTGGCCCGCGAAAACGGCTGGCCCTGCGCCGTCAGCCCCGAGCTCAAGTTCCGCGGGCCGGGCCGCAAGGAAGATCCCTGCCCCTACGCTACGCTCGTAATGCTGAGGCTCCTGGCCGCCTACGCCGAGGCGCTCGCCGGCGCCTCGGCCCATGCTGCCGCTTCCTCGGAGGAGGCGGACGCGATACTCTCTTCCGACGCGGCTCGCGCCGGCGTCGGGGCCCTGCTCGCCTGCTGGGAGAGAAGCCGCGATTGGCACCCGTATATCTTCTACGCGGGCGACGATTTCCGCAAGCTAAAGGCTCCCTTCCTCTGGTACGACGTCCTGCACGTCGCCGAGATACTGTCATGCTTTCCCTTCGCCAGGGGAGATCCTCGCCTGGCGGCTATGCTGGAGGTCATACGCTCCAAGCGGGGCGCGTCGGGAGGCTACAGGCCGGAGTCGGCCTATCAGCCCTACAAGGCCTGGGACTTCGGCCAGAAGAAGGAGGACTCGCCCTGGCTGGCCTTCCTGATCCGGCGGCTTGAGGCTCGCTTCGATAAGCGCCAGGTCTAGGCCGCGGCCTCGTAGAGTCGTTCTTTCCCCTGCCACGACGCTCGTAGCCAGTGAGAACGAATACGGCATCGGAGGATCGCGGCCGTCGTTAGGAGCGGTCGCCCGGGTCGGCCATTCCGGCATTCGGGGGTACGCGATGGAAACGATCCTATGGCGGATCGAGCGCTCGGAATTCGGCGAACTGGGGCGGGCCATCGCCGACGCCCGCGCCGCTACCGATAGGCGGTGCATCCGCTCCTGGCCGGGCTATACGAGCGGCTCATGGGGGAGCTTCCTCAAGGCATCGCGCGATGGGACGCCTACCCGCACGAGGATAATCGCGGCTCGCGGTAGTTCTACGAGGCGAGGAGCGTCGCCTCGTACGGGTACGGCGCCAAGGCCGGGGCTCTAGGCGTCGTTGACGATCCGGGTATCGCGCCGCTCGCCGCCGAGGGCGAGGCCAGGAGGCTCTACGAGTCCTCGGGCTTCGAGCTGCGCCGCGCGGGGCGATCTCTACAGAGGGTATCCTAGCGCTGGCCTCGCCCGGGAGCTCTGGCCATAGGCCCGTGCTCTTCCGGCTCACCATCCTCCCTCGACTCTAGGTTCCGAGTTTTTCTTCCCGACGTACACCCTTTGGTGAATATCGCGGTTTAAAAACCCGTCGTACACTACCTGGACGGCACTGCCCCGCGCCCGGGCGGGGACGCGCCGCATCCATCAACGTTACCTCGGAGGCAACCATGGCAACCAAGACAAAGAAGGGCGCGCTCGACTGGTACTTCAAGTCGAACCTGCTCACTCGCATCCTCGCGGGCCTCGTGCTCGGCGCCATCGCCGGCGTCGTGCTCGGCTTCTTCCCCGACGCGGTCAAGCCCTACGTCGACAACGTGAAGTTCTTCGGCGACATCTTCGTGCGGCTCCTCAAGATGATCGTCGTACCGGTCATACTCTTCTCCCTGATCGCCGGCGCCGCGAGCATCGCCCCGTCACGCCTGGGACGCGTGGGCGTCAAGATCATGGTGTACTACCTGCTCACGAGCGCCTTCGCCGTGACCATAGGCCTCGTCTTCGCCAATATCTTCAGGCCGGGCCTCGGGTTCAATATCGTCGGTACGGCCGGCGTGGCGGGCAAGGCGGCCGCGGCCCCGACCCTGACCCAGATCATCCTCAACATAGTGCCGACCAATCCCATCGAGTCCCTGACCAAGGGCGACGTGCTGCCCATTATCTTCTTCTCGGTGGTCTTCGGCCTCGGCATATCCTTCGTAAAGGATTCCAAGAACGAGAAGATAGCCAAGGGCGCCGATACGCTCTTCGACGTCTGCAACGCCGGAGCCGAGACCATGTACAAGGTCGTTGGCGGCATCATGCAGTACGCGCCCATCGGCGTGTTCGTCCTCATCTCCATAGTCTTCGCGCAGCAGGGACCCAAGGCGATAGGCCCTCTGCTCGTCGTCACGCTGACCGTCTACCTCGGCCTCATCGTGCACCTCGTGGGCGTCTACGGCGGGCTCCTGGCTGTCTACAAGCTGGGCCTGGTCAAGTTCCTCAAGGGGGCGAACGAGGCTATCGTCACGGCCTTCGTGACGCGCTCCTCCGGCGGCACCCTGCCCATAACGCTCCGCGTGGCGGAGGAGAACCTTGGGATACCGCGGGCCATCGGCTCGTTCAGCCTGCCCCTCGGCGCCACCATAAACATGGACGGCACGGCCATCTACCTGGGCGTATGCGCCATGTTCATCGGCTTCGCGACCGGCAATCCCCTGACCTTCAACCAGCAGCTGACCGTCGTCATCACCGCCACGCTCGCCTCCATCGGCACCGCGGGCGTACCGGGCGCCGGCGCCATAATGCTCCTCATGGTCCTCGAGTCCATAGGGCTCAAGGTCACGGAGGGTTCCGCCGTGGCGGCCGCCTATGCTATGATCCTGGGCATCGACGCCCTCCTTGACATGGGCCGCACCGCGCTTAACGTGACGGGCGACCTGGCCGGCACCTCCATAGTCTCCAAGACCGAGGGCGAGCTGGAAATGGCCAAGTGGGCTAAGGCCTAGAGCACACAAGGGAGACGCAGCATGGGAGCAGGAGCGGTCATAGTGATAGGCGGGGGAGTAGGCCCCATGGCCGGGGTAGCCCTGCACGCCAAGGTGATCGAGCAGACGCTCGGCGACGGCACCGACCAGTCCCATCTCTGCGTCCACCACTATTCCTGCCCGGCCCTGGTGCCAGACAGGACCGCCTACCTCCTCGGCGGGGGAGGGGATCCGGCCGAGGGCATGGCCGGCGTCTTCGAGGCCGCCGCCCGGGCCCTGTCCGGACGGCCGGCCGTAGGCGGCGTGCCCTGCAATACCTTCCACGCCCCGGCCATCTACGACCGCTTCGCGGCCATGGTGGCCGAGCGCGCTAGGCCCATACGCCTCGTAAATATGCTCTCCGAGACCGCGGCCTTCCTAGGCGCCTCAGTCGCTCCCGGGTCGACTATAGGCGTCCTTTCCACCACGGGCACGCGCAAGAGCGGCGTCTACGGCGAGCTCCTGTCGCGATCGGGCTACGTACCGCTCCTCGTATCCGAGGAGGAGCAGGCCCTGGTGCACGCGGCCATCTACGACGCGTCCTGGGGCATCAAGGCCACTTCCTCGCCCAGCGACCGCGCGCGGGAGGTCGTGGCCGACATGGCCGGCCGCCTGGCCGGGCGCGGGGCCGCGGCCGTCATCCTGGCGTGTACCGAGCTGCCGCTCGCACTCGGGGGCACTTCCCACGCGGGCGCCGTCCTCGTCGACCCGGTGCTGGCGCTGGCCCGCGCGCTCGTGCGGGAAGCCGCCCCGGACAGGCTCAGGCCGCTAGGCTAGCGCTTCCGCGCCGCCCAGCCTTTCCCTCAGCGAGCGCGCGGCCGCCGCCTCGGCGCAGGCGGCCATCTCGAGGACGCAGGGCGCCTCCAGCCTATACTCGACCAGCGTGCCCCTCCGCTCGTCGGCGATGAGGCCGACGGCCTTGAGCTGGGACAGATGCTTGGAGGCCACCGACTTGTCTATGCCAGCGGCGGCGGCCAGCTCGCAGACGCACCACGTCCTGTCGCGCAGGAGCTCGAGGAGGTGCAGCCGCATTGGGTGGGCCAGGGCCTTGAACAACTCGGCGCGTAGCTCGTACTTGCGGCGCAGGGTGTCTTCCATAACCTCATTGTTGCAATGTTTCGAAACAATGTCAAGAATCCGCTTGACAAACTTATGCAATGTTTCCAAAATAAGAAACAAGGAGGATGACTATGAAGGTACAGATACTCGGATCCGGCTGCGCCAAGTGCAAGCTCCTCGAGCAGCACGCCCGCGAGGCCGTCGCCGAGCTCGGCCTCGACGCCGAGCTCGTCAAGGTCAGCGACGCCGACGACATCATGGAGATGGGCGTCATGATGACGCCGGCCCTCGCCATAGACGGCGAGGTCAAGAGCGTCGGCAAGGTCCTCTCGAAGGACCAGGTCGCGGCCTACCTGCGGGAGGAGAAATAACATGGCCGGATGCGCGTGCGACGGTACCCGCGAGACCAACTTGATATACGCGTGCTCGGGCGCGGCTAATACCGGGCTGCTAGCCGACCAGGTGATGCGCGCCCTCAACCGAGACGGCGTCGGCTCGAGCTCCTGCTTGGCCGGGATGGGCGCGGGGCTCTCGGGGTTCCTGGAATCGGCCAGGGGCGCGACGCGGAACATCGTGCTCGACGGCTGCAAGGTCGCCTGCGGCGCGAGGATATTCGAGAAGAACGGTATCGCGTTCCAGCATTACGTCATGACCGACTACGGCGTCGAGAAGGGTAAGACCCTTATAAGCGAGGATCTTATAGAGGCCGTCGCGGGACGGGTAGAGGGGCTCGTCAAGGCATGAGCGCCAAGGAAACCTCCCCTAATAGGAAGCTGCTGCTGGTGATCGGGGCGTTCCTGGCGGCGTATCTCGTCCCGTGGGGATCGGCCCGCGTCTCCGGGGCCCTGGGCGAGGCCTTCCTGATGCTGGGCGAGTACGCCCGCGACCACGTGCTCCTGTGCCTCGTCCCCGCGATGTTCATAGCCGGCGCGATCACCGTGTTCCTGGACCAGCGCTCCGTCATGCGCTACCTCGGGCCCGGCGCCAACAGGCTGGCGGCGTACGGCGTAGCCTCGGTCTCCGGCGCCATACTCGCGGTATGCTCGTGCACGGTGCTCCCCATCTTCAAGGGAATCTACAAGAAGGGCGCCGGGCTAGGGCCGGCCGTGGCGTTCCTCTATTCGGGCCCGGCCATAAACGTCCTGGCCATAGTGCTGTCCGCCAAGGTCTTCGGTTGGAGGCTGGGCCTGGCCCGCGCCGTCGGCGCCGTCGCCTTCTCGGTCGTCATAGGGCTGGCCATGGCCTTCATCTATCGCAAGGACGACGCGGCGCGCGCGGCCGACGCGAGGCTGTTCGCCGCCCCCGAGGAGGAACCGGCCCGCGGGCTCGGTAAGATGTCCTTCTACATGCTCAGCATGGTCGGGATCCTCGTCTTCGTGAACTGGGCCGATTCCGGCGGCGGCAGCGCGGCCTGGGACGCCGTATACTCCGCCAAGTACTGGATCGCGGCCGCCTTCGGCCTGGCTCTCCTGTACTCGCTCGCGAAATGGTTCACGAGGGGGGACCTCGTGGAATGGACCGCCGCCACGCGCGATTTCTCCCTCCAGATACTGCCTCTCCTGTTCGGCGGCGTGCTGGTAGCCGGCTTCCTGTTGGGAAGGCCGGGCCATGACGCCCTCATACCCGGCGCGTGGATCGCGGGACTCCTCGGCGGCAACTCCCTGGCGGCCAACTTCCTCGCGGCCCTATCGGGCGCCGCCATGTACTTCGCGACCCTCACCGAGATCCCGATAATCCAGGGCCTCCTCGGCGCCGGGATGGGCCGGGGACCGGCGCTCGCCCTCCTGCTCGCGGGGCCCAGCCTATCCCTGCCGTCGATGCTCGTCATCTCAGCCGAGCTGGGGTGGAAGAAGACGGCCACGTACGTCGCCCTCGTGGTCGCGCTGTCGACGCTGGCCGGGGTGGCCTTCGGGGCGGTCGCCTAGGATAGTCGCCGGCCTATGGGTCGCCTTGCCGGGCGTCGCCTTGCCGGCGAATGGGCAGGAAAAATATGACTATGGTCAAAAAATAGTTGACCATAGTCAGATGTGGTCTTACAATCCTTCGAGGCGGGAAAACGAGCCAGGGGCGCGGCGCGCCCGGCCGTCCCGTCCGCCGGAGGAACCTTGAGAATACTGGTACCCATAAAGCAAGTGCCCGAGACGGGCGACGTCAAGATGGATCCCGAGACCGGGACCGTGGTCCGAGCGGGAGTGGAGACGGTGGTGAACCCGCTCGACCTGTACGCCGTCGAGGCGGCGCTGCGGCTCAAGGCGGAGCGCGGAGGGACCGTCGTAGCCCTGAGCATGGGGCCCGCCCAGGCCGCCAAGGCGCTCAGGGAGGCCGTGGCCATGGGCTGCGACGAGGCGGTGCTCGTCTCCGACCGCAGGTTCGGCGGCTCCGATACCTGGGCCACGTCCTATACCATCGCCCAGGCCGCGCGGAAGCTCGGCTACTTCGACCTGGTGATCGCGGGCGAGCGCGCGACCGACGGGGATACCGCGCAGGTGGGCCCGGGCATCGCGTCGTGGCTAGGCCTCCCGCTGGCCACCTACGTCTCGCGCATAGAGAGCGTCGAAGGCGGCGAGATGATCCTGGAGCGGCTCGTCGAGGACGGCTACCAGCGCCTGGCGATAACGCTCCCCGCTCTCCTGACCGTCGTCAAGGAGATAGCCTCCCCGCGGCTCCCGACCCTCCGCGGGAAGAAGCGCTCCAAGGACATCGACATCGCCGTGCTGGACGCCGACAGCATAGACCTCGACCCGAGCTACCTGGGCCTCAAGGGCTCGCCCACCAAGGTCGTGAGGATCGCCTCGCCTAAGGTCTCCCGGGGCGGCGCTACAGTTATCGCGAAGGACGATGAGGGCGTCGCGGCGGCGGCGGACGGGCTCGTCGCCTTCCTCGAGAAGAAGGGACTCCTATGAGCGCCGAGACCTGCCAATGCCTCGTATGGACCATAGCCGAGCAGCGCGACGGCGCGCTCAAGGACGTCTCGTTCGAGCTGCTAGCCCGAGGGCGGCGGCTAGCGGACAAGCTGGGGACGGGGCTCGCCTCGGTCGTCATCGGCGACGGCGTCAGCCGCGAGGCCATGACCGAGCTCGTCGAGCGCGGCGCCGACGCGGTATATTCCGTCCAGGATCCTAGGCTCGCCCACTTCGTCTGCGAGCCGTACTCCAACGCGCTCTCGGGACTCGTCTCCGCCTACTCCCCGAGCGTCGTGCTCGCGGCGGCGACGTCTTCCGGCAGGACCCTGATGCCCCACCTCGCGGTGCGCGTCAGGGCCGGCCTGACCGCCGACTGCACCGAGCTGGACATAGAGGAGGGCACCGGGCTCCTGCTGCAGACGAGGCCGGCCATAGGCGGCAACATCATGGCGACGATCAAGACCCCTGACCGCAGGCCGCAGATGGCCACTGTACGCCCTAGGTCATCGAGGCCGCTGCCCCGGGACCCCGCTAGGCGGGGGATCATAGTCGACGTGCCCGTGGCGGACAGCGTGATGGACGGGCGAGTCCGGGTGCTGGGCTATAGGAAGGACGCCGACGGCTCCGGTTGCGTGGAGGAAGCGGGGATAGTGGTCGCGGGGGGCAAGGGCCTCAAGAAGGCGGAGAACCTCGCCCTGGTACGGGGCCTCGCGGAGGACCTGGGCGGCGTCGTGGGCGCGAGCCGCGAGGCCGTGGACCGAGGCTGGATAGGCTACCCTCACCAGATAGGCCTCTCGGGCAAGACGGTCTCGCCTCGGCTCTACGTCGGCATAGGCATCTCGGGCGCCATCCAGCACCTCGCGGGAATCAAGACGAGCGAGGTCATAGTCTCGGTCAACCCCGATCCCGACGCCAACCTGCACAAGCTGGCCGACTACGCCGTCGTCGCCGACGCGTTCCTATTCGTACCCGAGCTGCGCCGCCGCCTGGCGGCCCGGAAGATGGAGGCAGATAATCATGGCGAGTAAGCCAGCGGCTTTCGCGGCGGTGACGCCGGCCATCGTCGAGGAGCTCCGCGGGATAGCGGGCGCCTCCAACGTCATAGTCGACGCGGAGCGGCTGGAGGCCTACTCCCACGACGAGACCAGCGCCGAGGAGTACGGCCGCATGCCCGAGGCCGTCGTGCTGGCGACCGATACGGAGATCGTCGCCGCGATAGTGCGCCTGGCCAACAGGGAGCGCGTGCCCGTAACGCCCCGCGGCGCCGGCTCGGGTCTCTCGGGGGGGGCCATACCTCTGTACGGCGGCATAGTCCTGTCCTTGGAGAAGATGAACAGGCTCCTCGAGCTGGACGTCGGGAACATGGTGGCCGTGGTCGAGGCCGGCATGGTCACTAACGACCTGGCGGAATTAGTCCAGGGCAAGGGCCTGTTCTTCGCCGGCTACCCGATGAGCCTCCAGACCTGCATGATAGGAGGCAACATCGCGGAGAACGCCGGCGGGGGCAAGGCCGTGAAGTACGGGGTGACCGGCCGCTACGTCCAGGGCCTAACCCTCGTTACGCCGAAGGGCGACGTCGTCAGGCTGGGAGGCAAGCTGTCCAAGGACGTCTCGGGCTACGACCTCAAGCGCCTGGTCATAGGCTCCGAGGGGACGCTCGGCGTAGTGACGGAGGCTATCATAGGCCTCGTCGGGTACCCGACGGCGAAGTCCGACCTGCTCGTCCTGTGGAAGACCCCGAGGGAGGCGATCGACGCGGTGCCCGCCATCATGGCCAAGGGCCTCGCGCCTACGAGCCTCGAATTCATGGATAGGCTCTCCATACGCGCGAGCTGCGGATACCTGAACGAGAGCCTGCCCTACGACGAGGCGGGCGCCATGCTCTTAGTCGAGGTGGACGGCTCCGACCCGGCGAAGGTCGAGGCCGACCTCATAGCCATAGGCGAGCTATGCGAGGAGAGGGGAGCGCTGGAGGTCTACGTAGCCGAGGACCGCAACAACATAGAGCGCATCTGGAACGTCAGGCGGAATATCGCCGAGGCCTTCAAGGTCCAGAGCCCGGTGCAGAGCCTCGAGGACATCGTCGTCCCCATGGCGTCGATACCGGAGATCATCCCCGTGCTCGAGCGCCTGAGCGCCGCCTACGGCATGACCATCCCCTGCTACGGGCACGCGGGCGACGGCAACCTGCACGCCACCCTGGTCAAGGATCCCGGCATGGACATGGCGACCTGGCGCCGCAACGAGGATCTCTGCCTCAGGGAGCTGTACGCCGCGGTGCGCGACCTTGGCGGCAAGATATCGGGGGAGCACGGCATAGGCATCAAGAGGAAGGCCCACCTCGCCCGGCTCGTCGACCCGGTAGAGCTGGAGCTGATGCGCTCCATAAAGCTCGCCTGGGACCCCAACGGCATCATGAACCCGGGCAAGATATTCGACCCGGACGGCGCGCCGGTACCGGACGGCGCGCCTGGAATGGCGCCGTAAACGTGGCGAGCCTCGGCCCGACGGCCCTGCGGACGAAGTCCGCCATCATGGAGAGCGCGCTCAGGCTTTGGAAGGAGCGCGGGTTCGACTCGGTGACGGTAGACGACATCACCGGGGCCGCCGGCGTCGCGAAGGGCAGCTTCTATACGTATTTCTCCACCAAGAGCGACATAATAGTCGAGGAGTTCAAGAAGATAGACGCCTATTACGCCGACTTCGCGAGGCGCAGGCTCGGGCGCTACGCGACGGCCCGCGCCAAGCTATCGGCCTTTACCCGCGCCCAGATGCGCTACGTGCGCGACGAGATCGGCTGCGACAGCCTCAAGGTGCTCTACGCCAACCAGACGTCCCAGCCCGGCGGCGACAAGATCCTCACCAACGGCGACAGGCACTGGGTCAGGATCGTGGAGGCGATCATCGCCGAGGGACAGGCCTCCGGCGAATTCAGGGCCGACCTCGGCGCCGAAAGGCTGGCCGGCTTCTTCAACCGCTCGGCCCGCGCCGTCTTCCTCGACTGGTGCATAGGCGACGCGTCCTTCGACCTCGTCAAGGAGGGCGTCTTCTTCATGGAGCGATGGGCCGCGGCTTCCCTCTCGCCCCCGGGGGCCGAGGAGGGCCGGTCCTTTCAGGGGGGCGCAGGCGAATAGGAGGCCGCCCTTCCTGGAGGAAGGGCGGCCCGGTAACGATAGCGCTCCGGATTACTTCCAGACGTACTTCACGAATTTTACGGCGGGATCCTTGGATATCTCCTGGGCCGAGCCGTCGTACGACCTGACCTTGGTCCAGCCGAGCTGCTGGCTCAGGATCCACCACCAGGCGGTGCAGAGCACGCCCGAGTCGCAATGGACGACCATATCCTTCTTGGGGTCCAGCTTGAGCGCCTTGACGGCCTCCTCGAGCTCGGCCTTGGGACGGACGAGGCCTCCGACCGTCAGCCACGAGGCGGGCAGGGCGGTCGCGCCGGGGATATGGCCGAACTGCTCGACGAAGCCCTGCTTGGTCACGCCGAAGTAGGTGTCGTAGGAACGGGCGTCGACGATCTGGGCGCGCCTCAGGTTCTTGACGACGTAGTCCTTGGTGGAGATATAGGAGTCGACGAACTTCACCTTGAAGTCGGTGCCGTCCCTCGACTCGAACCCGCTAGCGGTCTCCTTGCCGGCCTTGGTCCACTCGGCGTAGCCTCCGTCGAGCACGGCGACGTTGGGGACGCCTGCGTAGACCAGGGTCCACGCGACGCGGGTGGCCCACGCGAAGCGGGCGCCGTCGGCCTCCACCACGACCACGGTCGAGGCCGCGTCGATACCGGCGTCGGCGATTATCTCCGAGAGGTCGTCGGCCTCGGGGACCTCGTTTGACAGGCCGTCCTTGGCCACGAAGAGCCCTAGGACGTTGACCGCGCCGGGTACGTGGCCGGCCTTATAGTCGTCGACCTTCCTCACGTCCACGACGACGACGCCCGGCTTGGCCGAGTTGGCCGCGAGCCACTCGACGGAGACTATGGGATCGACGCCGCGGGCGAAGGCCGGCGCGACGAGCGCGGCGGCGAGCAGGATCGGTAGTGCCTTCTTCATTCGATTACTCCTTGCGGTTCTTCTCCCCTACGGCTTAGGGGACGAGTTCCAGGTTCTTGGTCGAGCCGCCCGCCGGCAGGCGTTCGGTCTCCAGGTAGTACAGGCCTTCCTGGTGGCAGGTGTCGCAGTCCCTGGTGCGGTCCGTGCGCTTCGCTATGTTGTGCGGTACCGTGTCCCAGTAGTTGGGCAGCGAGTCGTAGTTCTTCATCTCGAGGCCCGCGGGGGCGAACGTGGCGCGCCCCGTGGGGATGAGCCTGAGCGTGGTCAGCTGGCCCGGCGTCCTGGGGCTGTGCCCGAGCACGATGGCGGGGCTGGCCGAGGCTCCTCCGCCTAGGTGGCAGGAGCTGCATTGCCTGTACGCGGAGGCCGTATGGCAGGCGGAGCACGAGACGCCGTCCGCGTGCGTGGCGTGCGTTTCCTTCGTGGAGGCCTTTCCTAGCTTCGACAGGTCGTGGCACCCGGCGCATGACGGCTTATCCGCCACTTGCTTGCGCCCCTCGTAGGCGACGCCGTCGCCGTGGAACTGCTTGCCCTCGTGGCAATCCGAGCAGGTCATGCCCTTGCGGTAATGCACGTCCGGGGTACCGCCGTAATCGCCGGTGAATTCCGGCCATACGCGCCCTCCGTGGCATAGCGCGCAGGTCTTGTCCTCCGCCTTCTTCACGAAACGGTGGCCGTCCAGTAAGCCTGAATCCACGCCCGAGATTACCGGGCTCTTGACGTGGCAGTCCCCGCACGAGGCGTGGCAGCTGCGGCACGATTGCTGGAACACCTTCTCCTCGAAGATCCGCTCGCCGGGGGCGTCGAATCGCGGCGATACGCCGTGCTTCATGCCGGCGGCCGTGTAATGCAGGGAGAGCGTGTACGTCTTGGCCGTCTCCTCGTGGCATTGGCCGCAGGAGCCGACGGGATCGTCGGAGGGACGCCTCACGAGGCCCGTATGGGCTCCGTCCTTGGCAGCCTTGGACGAATCGCCCTTGTGGCATGCGGTACAATCGAGGTAGAAGTGGGCATCGCCCTCGAGCGCGTCCTTAGAGACTACATAGCCCATGTAATAATCCGCCCGAACCGGGGGAGGAGCGCCAGCTCACCCCTCGCCTTCGGCGGATCCGCCCGAGGGCGGGACGACGAGCCGCTTCATCGTCGCTTCGTTCGTATGGCAGTCGAGGCAGCTCGAGCCCGAGGCATTCGCGGCGAGCGTTCCGGCGCCGAACAGGGCGACGAGGATCATGGCCCGCGTCGAGGTCGCCGTATTCACTATGGAACCTCCTTACGCGTAATAGGACGGGGCCGACGGCCCCGATAGATATACCGAATGATACTAGATGAATATAGAGGTGTAAATAGATAAAAAAAAATCTATATATTAGTAATTTACTTAAGTTGACAGTTCCGTTCCGCGTGAAGTAGGCTGTCTGGCCTATCGGAGAGGACGTACCTTGAAGAAATTCATAGCTTGGATATCCTCGATGAGGCTCGCCATCGTCCTCATCGCCTACCTCGTCGCGACGTGCATAGCGGCGACCCTCGTGCCGCAAGGCCTGTCCGAGGAGGCGTACGACGCCATGTACCCCCGGCTCGTGGCCTTGCTCGTCGTGCAGACGGGGTTCGGCCGTTTCTTCAGCTCAATCCTGTTCATCATCCCGGCCTTCCTATTCTTCGCTAATCTCTCCGCGTGCACGGTCAAGCGCCTGGTCCGCGAGGCGCGGAAGAAGCGCGGCCGGAGGCACGGTCCCGATATCCTTCACGTAGGCCTCATGGCGCTGGTAGTCGGCAGCGTATGGTCGTTCTCCGGGCATCGGCAGGGCTTCGTAACGCTGTCGCCCGGCGATAGCGTTAACCTGCCCGGCGGCTCGGTGCTGCATCTAGACGACTTCCGCTTCGAGCGGTATCCCGACGGCCGCCCTCGGGATTGGGTCTCGGTCGTGACCGTCCTGGAAGGCGGCGCCCCGGTATTGGAGAAGGCGGAGATCCGCGTCAACTCGCCGCTACGGTACTCGGGCCTCACGTTCTACCAGGCTAGCTACGAGGAGGCGCCGGCGCTCGCCCTGGCCGATCCCGCCGGCGGCGAGATTATCCTGGCCCAGGGCGAGGAGCGCGTGGTGGGCGGCACGGCCTATTACTTCATGTCGCCCGAGGCCGACGGTATCCGCGCCGTGATGCGAGTAGGCGCTGGCGCCGAGGGTAAGACGGTCAGGGCCGGCCCGGGCGACGGGGTCGGCGAGCTCGAGGTCGTCGGCCTTCGCGCGGGCCTGGCGACCGGCATCGAGGCCGTGTCGGATCCCGGCTATCCGCTGGTCATGGTCGCGCTCGCGCTCATAGCGCTGGGCACGGCGTGGACTTTCGCTCAGAAGCTAAAGGAGGGCGTATGAGCCTAGACTCCGTTTTCGCGAACGCCGCGTTCGCGCTGTTCCTAGCCTCGGCCGCCGTTCAGGTAGTCTTCATCTTCAAGAGGAACGCCGGGACTGACGCGATAGGCCCGTGGATACTGCTCGCCGCCTCCGCCTCGCTGCTCGTCGCGCTGGCGCTGCGCAGCCTCGAGGTAGGCTTCGTGGCGCTAACCAGTACCTACGAGTCGCTAGCCTTCTTCGCGGCCGTCATAGGCGCGGTGTGCTTCGCCTATCGCTACCAGAGGCGCCTCCCGTACAAGCCCGCGGCCGTATTCGGCTCTACCATGGTCGCCGTGGTCATGCTCGCGGTGGCGAGCTCGCCTTTGATACCCAAGGAGGCCCTGCCGCCTATACCGGCCCTACGCTCGGCCTGGCTCCTCCTGCACGTCAGCTTCACCTTCGTAGGCGAGGCGTTCTTCGTCGCGGGCTTCGTCACGTCGATACTGTTCCTGTTCTCGAAGGACGGCGAGCGCAGGCTAGAGCTCGACAGGCTGACGTATACCGCCATAGCCGTCGGCTACCCGTTCTTCACGGCCGGGGCGCTCGTGTTCGGCGCCATATGGGCCGAGCAGGCGTGGGGGCGGTGGTGGAGCTGGGACCCGAAGGAGACCTGGGGCCTAATCACGTGGCTGGTCTATACCGCGTACCTGCACCTGCGCCTCGTGATGAAGCGCAAGGACTCCCTCCCGGCGATCGTCGCCGTCGCGGGCTTCCTATGCGCGGCGTTCACGTTCTTCGGCGTCAATTACCTCCTGCCCGGCTTGCACAGCTACGGCTGAGCCTTCTTAGGCGGCGGAGCGCATATCCTGACCTCGGATCCGCGCCCGCCCAGGTCCATGATCTCGATGGCGCCGCGTATCTGCATGACGAGGGCGTTGATGATGGTATAGCCCATGCCGCCGTCGCCTTTCCTCGGGTCGAATCCCGGAGGGAAGCCGGATCCGTCGTCGGCTACCGATACGCATACCTCGCCCTCCTCGGAGCCCCGGACGCTTACCGATATCGAACCGGAAGTCCCGGGGGCGAACGCGTACTTGAACGAGTTGGTGACGAGCTCGTTGACGATGAGCCCGAGCGGCACGGCCCTGTCCAGCTCCAGGGCCGTGCCGTCCGCGTCCACGGAGGCCCGAATCCAGCGGTCAGGCCTGGTCCAGCTGGCCTCCAGGCCGGCGACCAGGTCCGATAGGTACTCGCCGGCCGGTATGGACGAGAAATCCTTGGACCGGTACAGCTGGTCGTGCACTGCCGCCATGGCCCTGATCCGGCTCTGGCTGTCTAAGAACAGCTCCTGGTCGTACGGATCCTTGGCCCGGGCCGACTGCATCGACAGGAGGCTGGAGACGATCTGCATATTATTCTTGACGCGATGGTGGATCTCCTTAAGGAGGGCCTCCTTCTCTGCTATCGACTCCGTCTTCTGCTCCTCGGCCCGGTAGCGCTCCGTTATGTCCCGGCATATGGCGAGCGCGGAATTGTCCGCGAGCCTGACGACGCGGGCCTCGAAGCGAGCCTGGGGTTCCATCGGCAGGCAGTATTCGAATAGCTGAGGGCCCATGCCGGCTAGAGCCCGCCGTATGGCCTCGAGCGTCTTCGCCTGTAGCTCGTCGTCCCCGAAAATCTCGCCGATGGTCTTCCCTACGAATAGATCCGGGTCGACGGCGTACCCGGTGCTGCCGCTGCGTAGATACCCCGTATAGCGAGCCTCGGAATCGTAGGTGAAAATGAGATCGGGCATAGCGCTCAATACGGCTTCCTGCCTGAGCTCCAAGTTCTCGAGCTTGGCGACCTTCTCCTGTAGCTCCTCGTGCTGGGCGGAGATCCTCCTGCGCAGCAGGAACGCCGATACGCCCGAGCTCAAGGCCGCGCCGAGCGCCAGGACGGCGAATAGGACTACGACGCTGACGATGCGCGGATCGCTCATGGAGCTCAGCGGCGTCGCGTACAGCTCCCGGAGCGACGTGTCGGACGAGGCTATCGCAGGCGACGCCCAGACGGCTATCGCCAATAAGGTTCCGCGTCTAATCGTCAGTCTCAATAGGGGCCCCCGCTCACGTTAGGATGGTATAGTGTAGTTCGCGGGGAGAATCGCCTTCAAGCCCTCGGGCGTTCATTCCGCGCGACTGAGTCCATGAAGGACCTTGCCAACATCCTCTCGCCGTGCAAGGATACGCCATGAGCGAATCGATTGCGCGATCTCTACGGTTGCCTTCGCTAAGCATCGACCTGGGCGCCGTAGAATCGAATACCCTGGCCGTGCGAAGGCTGTGCGAGGCGAGCGGCATCGCGCTCACGGGCGTGGTGAAAGGCGCGGGAGGCCTCGTCCCGGTCGCCGCCGCCATGGCGCGCGGAGGCTGCCGAGCGCTGGCCAGTTCCAGGCTCGAGCAGCTTCGAGGCTTGCGCGCCGCGCGCGAATCGGGCGTCCTCCCAGGAGGCCTGGGGCTAGGCCTCCTCCGCGTGCCCGGGGCCAGCGAGCTCGCCGAGGCCGTCGCGCTGGCCGACTGGAGCCTGCAGTCGGACCCTGCCGCGCTGTCGCTCGCGGCCGCAGCCGCCCGAGAGTCGGGCGCGCGGCACGGCGTAGTCCTCATGCTTGACCTGGGCGACCTCCGCGAGGGCTGGTTCGACGACGACGAGTTGGTGGAGGAGGCCGTCAGGGTGGAGCGCGGCCTGCCCTCCCTGTTCCTTAGGGGGATAGGCACTAACCTAGGCTGCTACGGTTCGATACTGCCGGCGGAATGCAACCTGGGGCGGCTATGCCGGGTCGCCGCCCGGATAGAGGCCGCTATAGGGAGGAAGCTCGACGTAGTCTCGGGCGGGGCCACCTCGAGCCTGCCCTTGCTCCTCCGCGGAGGCATGCCGGAGGGAGTCACCGAGCTGCGTATAGGGGAGGGCGCGCTATGCGCCATGGACCTGCCGCGCTTCTACGGCGTCCAGGCGCCCGGCGTCTCCTCTGGAGCGTTCGTCCTGCGAGCCGAGATAGTGGAGAAGCGCATAAAGCCTAGCCTGCCGGTCGGGGAGCGCTGCGTGGACGCCTTCGGCCGCTGCCCCGATTACGAGGACCGCGGCCTGCGTACCAGGCTCCTCCTGGCGGTAGGCAAGCGCGACGTCGGCAGCCACGAGTACCTCGAGCCGCGCGATCCGCGTATCCACGTGATAGGCAGCTCGAGCGACCACCTCATTTGCGAGGCCGACGAGCCCTGCGACGACCTGCGCTACGGGACCGTCCTCGAGTTCGACCTCCTCTACGGCGCGATGCTGTTCCTCTCGGACGGCGACCCCTACGCGGAGGTGTCCTACCGCTAGCGAGCGTCCGCCGTCCCCTTGAACAGTAGCCGTCCCGCAGGTTCCGCCGCGCAGGTCCCGTGGTCGACCGCCATCGCGCCGTCCACGAACACGTAGGCTATCCCCTCCGGCGGCGCGAGCTGGTCGGCGAACGTCGCCTTGTCGCGTAGCGCTTCAGGGTCGAAGACGACCGCGTCCGCCGGGGAGCCCATAGCGAGGGCGCCCGAGTCGAGCCAGGCCATGGAGGCCGGCAGGCTCGTGGCGTGCCTGACGGCCTCGGGCCACGACAGGCCCGCCTCGCGAAGGATGCGCAGCGCCCGCGGGAAGGTTCCCGCCGCCCTGGGGTGGCCCTGGCCGTCGTGCAGGACCCCGTCGGAAGCGACGGCGCAGGAAGGATGCGCGAGGCAGGTGCGTATCTCCTCGCCGTTCATGACGTGGGCGATGACGAGCGCCTCCGGGTCGTTGGCCCTGAGGTCGGCGTACGACTCGGGCGTCAGCCTCGCGCCCTTGTGCTTGCCGCTAGCGGCCTCGAGGTCGGAAAGCCCTTTCTGCCATCGCTCCTCGAAACCCGGGTCGAAGACGGCCGAGCCGATGTGCGTGCAGAAGGCGTCGTAGGGGTAGCAGTCGAAGCTCATGTCGAGCCCCTCCGCCTTGGCCGCCTCGACGAGGCCCACGGCCTCGGCGCAGTAGCCGAAGGCCGTCATGCTGCCTATATGCGATACCTGCACGCGAACCTTGAAGCGCCTAGCTATGTCGATGACCTCGCGCACGCCCTCCAGGCAGCGCGGGCCGTCGTAGCGTATATGCACCGATATCCAGCGTTCCGGAAGGCCCGAGAGGAGGGACGCCAGGGCGTCTATCTCCGCGGGGCTCGTGTTGGGCGCGTACTCGAGGCCGAACGACAGGCCGAAGCTGCCGCGCTCGAGCTCCCCGCGCAATAGGCCTTGCATCCGGGCTATCTCGGCGGCGGTGGCCGGCCTGTAGGCGTCGTCGATGCCGACCGCCTTCCTGAGCGCGGTATGCCCCGTCTGGTAGGCGAGCTTGAGCATAGGAGCCTGCCGCTTGGGCTTATAGGCTTCCATCAAGGGCCCCGAGCCGCAGTTGCCGGCTATGGCCGTCGTCACGCCCTGGAGGAGCAGGGCGCGCTGTATCGTGTAGAGATCGTCCAGCTCCTCGTCGTGCATATGCGTGTCTACGAAGCCGGGCGACACGAAGAGGCCCGCGGCGTCTACGACGCGGGCGGCCTCGGGCGCCTCCCGGCCCAGGTATGCGACGCGGCCGCCGGCGAAGCCGACGTTCGCCTTAAGGAGCGTCCCCGCGATCGGGTCGACGATCGAGCCTCCAGCGATTAAGGTGTCCAGTCTCATCGATAGTCCTTCCGTAGCAAGAGCGTCATATCCGCGCCTTTCCGTTTAAAAGCCCGCGCGCGACTAGGCTCGCTGCGCCCTGGCCGGGGCGATACGGCTTGCCGGCGAGGAAGAGGCCCTCTACCCGGAGCCCCCGAAGCTCCGCGACGGGCACGGCGAGCGGGTTGCCGTCGAGCACGACCATGTCGGCTATCTTGCCCGCCTCGAGGCTGCCGCGTTCCCCGTCGTCGAAGCCGACGTAGGCCGCGTTCCTGGTATATAGATCGAGGGCTTCCTGTACGCCGAGGGATTGGCCCGGCGCGTAATGGTTGCAGGCCGCGTGGATGCCCGCGATGGGATCGGGTACGGTGCACGGGGCGTCCGAGCCGCCTGCCATGACTATGCCCATATCGCGCATCGTCCTGAGCGGCGAGAGCCTCATGGCCCGGTCGCCCAGTATCGACTCTAGGTACTCGAGCGGTTCCTGCGCCCAGTCGAGGAAGGCCGGCTGGAGGGCAATGGCTATG
Organism: Spirochaetota bacterium; assembly: GCA_018816345.1. GTDB lineage: Bacteria > Spirochaetota > Spirochaetia > Treponematales > UBA12059 > SZUA-370. The sequence goes on from JAHIWG010000017.1 coordinate 46,010, forward strand.
CCGCGCCGCGCGCAGGCCTCGAGGCCCGCCACGGTCGGAAGGCAGGCGTGGATAATCGTATGCCTATGGTCGTCGCGGGGGAAGTCGTCGAGGGCGGCCGATATCGACGAGACGGCCTGGTCGAAGGCCGCGTCGCCGATGGCGTGGATCTCTATCTGGAGCCCGGCCCTGTTCGAGGCTACGCAGAAATCCCTGACCCTGGAGTCCGGGTAGTACAGCACTCCCTTGGCGGCCGCGGGAGCGAGGCCGGCCGCGGGAGCGTACGGCTTCAGCAGCGCCGCGTCGGCCGATCCGAAGCAGCCGTCGAGGGCGGTGGCGAAGCATCCGCCTATCCTCGGAAGGCCGCGCTTCCTGACCTTCTCGACGTCCATGGTCTGGAAGAAGACCCGGTAGGTCATCGGGTTGCGGATCCCCCGGGCGAAGAGGCTCTCGAGCCCGACGTCGAGGTCCATCGGGAACCCCACGCCGGTGACGGAATGCAGCGCCCCGACGCCCATGGCGGCCATGGAGTCGATAGCGGAGAGCATGTTGCCCAGCGTGCTCGGAAGCGATACCTTGCCCGTGACGAAGTCCGTGGCGCGGAAGAAGGCCTCCTGGGTCAGGAGGCCCGAGGCCCCGTCGTAGCCGCGGAGCGAGGCCGTACCCGCGGGCAGGGCCGAGAGGAGCGCCGAGTTGGCTATGGCGGCGTGGCCGTCGTACTTGACAATGTACGCGGGCCTATTAGGGCACGCCGCGTCGAGGTCGGCCCGGCTAAGAAGACGCCTCTCCGCCACGCTATGGGGCGAGGCCCCGAAACCGAGGACAATGGAGTCCTTCCGGCTCCCGGCGAAATCGGCGACCGTCTCCTTCGCCTCGGTTATCGACTGGGCGGACCTGACGTCGAGCCCGGCCGAGAACAGCGCGTACGACATGAAGTGTATATGGGTATCGGTAAAGGCCGGGAGCAGCGCCTTGCCATCGAGCGCGACCCTTGGAAGGCCCCTATAGGCCTCGGGCAGGCCGTCCCCGACGAAGGCTATCCGGCCGCCGTCCTCGACGAGGAAGCGGTACGCGCCGCCCGCGGCGTCGCAGCTTATAATCGATCCTTCGTATACGGTCATGGGATCCCCCTTCGCGCGGCTCTCCGCGAGTATATCCCTACGAGGCGTTCCTGTCCAAGGAAACGCTCCGTACGCCGGGCCCGTTGACCTCGACGCCGGGAGCGCTATAGAATGATCCTCATGACGACCCGTATGCCGGCCTCGGCGCAGTACTATTATTACTCCTCGCGCCGAGCGTACCGGGACTAGCGCGTCATACCTCGACGCTCGCTGCGGCTCCCGGCTTCGCCGGGAGCCTTTTTTTTTGTATCGCCAAGCGCGCCCCTGGGGCGTCGCAAACCGCTAATCATCGGAGGCAACGACATGGGGTACGGAACGAGGGCTTAATCGAGGCGTTCGCGAGGACGACGGACGACGTCGTCAGCCTCGCGGAATTCAGGAGCCTGCTCGACTCGGGCAGGAAGCTGAGGATCAAGTTCGGCGCCGACGTCACCGCGCCGTTCCTGCACCTCGGGCACGCGGTCAACCTGTGGATGATGCGGCAGATGCAGGAGCGCGGGCACCTGGTGCAATTCCTGATAGGCGACTTCACGACGCTCGTCGGGGATCCTACGGGCCGCGACGCCGCGAGGGCGGCGCGAACGCAGGCGGATATAGAACGGGACGCGGAATCCTTCATACGGCAAGTAGGATCGATACTAATCACCGACGACCCCGGGCTGTTCGAGGTCCGGCGCAACTCCGAGTGGTGGGCCGGTAAGCCCCTGGCCGAGTTCATTGGATTATTAGGCGGCGTGACGGCGGCCAGGCTCTCTTCCCGCGACATGTTCCGCGCCAGGGCCGAGGCGGGCCTCGAGGTAAGGGCCAGCGAGCTCGTCTACCCCGTGCTACAGGGCTGGGACTCGGTAGAGCTTCGCTCCGACGTCACGATCGTCGGGTCCGACCAGCTGTTCAACGAGTCGATGGGGCGGTTCTTCCAGGAGAAGGCCGGCATGAGGCCCCAGGTGATAGTAACGAGCAGGATCACTCCTGGCCTGGACGGCGTCAAGAAGCAATCCAAGAGCCTGGGCAATTTCATAGCCCTCGGCGATTCCCCGCGCGAGGCGTTCGGCAAGGCCATGAGCCTGCCGGACGGGTTGGTCGTCCAGTGGGCCGAGGTCTATACGACCATGTCGATGGAGCGCGTCAGGGAGCTCGAGTCCGGCATGGCGAGCGGGCGGACGAATCCCCGCGACGCGAAGCTGGAACTCGCCGGGGCCATAGTCGAGCGGCACCACGGCAAGGCGGCCGCGGCCGCGGAGAGGGAGTGGTTCGAGGCTACGTTCTCGAGGAGGGACTTCCCCGCTGACGCCCCCGCGGTGGCCGTCCGGGCCGGCTGCGTCTCCGCGATCGAGTTGCTCGGAAGCCTCGGTACCGGCCTGTCCAAGAGCGAGCTAAGGAGGCTTATCGCGGAGGGAGCGGTCGAGATAGGCGGGACGAGGCCGGGCGCGGCGGACGATATCATTGCCATAATGGCCGGCGCGGAACTGCGGGCCAGGATAGGAAGGCGCCGATTCGCCCTGCTCAGGGCGGACGGGGAAGCGGAGAGCCGCGGAAGCCGAGGCTAAAGGCCGTGAGGAAGGGAGCCCGGACGGAACCCGGCCGGGCTCTCTTCCTACTTACCGCAGCACTGCTTGTACTTCTTGCCGGAGCCGCAGGGGCAGGGCTCGTTGCGGCCTACCTTGGGCGTCGCGCGCACTACCGTGGCGGTCTTGACGTCGCCCGAGTCGTAGAGCCAGGTCCCGTCCTTCTTGACGAATCGGGCCGTCTCCTTATGCTCGTCCTTCAGGCCGTCCATCACGTAGCTGGCGACGAACTCGACGACGCCCTCGGCGTCGGAGGGGCCGCCCTTCTCGGTGCGCAGTATCTTGAGGCCCTTCCAGTCGGCGTTCTCGCTCCAGGAGCGGGTCGCCTCGGCGTCTATGCCGTCGTCCTCGACGCACGACTTCATGATATAGTCGACCTCGCCCTTGGCGTAGGCCGAATAGCGGGAACGCATCAGCGCCTCGGCGGTCTGGGCCTTGGCGGCGCCCGAGATGACGGGGCCGCAGCACGCCGAGTAATCGCGGCCGGAGCCGCAGGGACAGAGTTCGCTCATGGATTATCCTCCGGAGACACCTTTGTACCTCGAAGCCGGCCCCCGGGACAAGGGGCGCGCCGGACTAGGGGCGCGCCGGACTAGGGGCGCGCGGCAAATTTTCGCTATGACGATTAAAATCGTAGTATACTCCCCGACGTTGCTATGGACGTGGAGACCCGATGATAAGCATCCTGTACGACTTCTTCCGCAGTTCCAGCGGACTGGCCCTCATGGTGATAGGCATAGGATTCTTCATAGAGCCCGGCCGGAAGCGCGTCCGGATGGCCTTCGGGGCGCTTTTCCTCGCCACCGGCGCGCTCTTCGTCTTCAGCTGGATCAGCGAGTACCGCCTGCCCCCGCCGCTGGTCGACAGGTTCCTCCTCATCGCCATAATCTTCGTCCTGAGCCAGGCTCTCTTCGAGATAACCCTGTTCCTCTTCGGCGACGAGGCGAGGCGCGGGACCAAGCGCAAGGTCTATATAGCCGGCGCGGCCTGGTCGGCGCTACTATTGGCGCTTCCGTACCTGGACCCGGTCATTGACTCGCCCGTAGTGATGGTGAGCGTCGAGGACGGCCAGTCCCTCGGGCTATTCCACGCCGTCTCGTACGTGGGCGCCTACGCCTGGCCGATAGTCATATCGGTCCTGGCCCTGAGATCGGGGCGCTGGCATCCTTCCGACCTGCCCAGGGGGAAAGGCGCCGTTCGCGTCCTGTCATGCGGGGTAGGCGTCGTCCTAGTCACGATATGCGCTATTGGCGCGGCGATCCTTACTGACCGCAAGATCCCGTATAGGATCGGGCAATCCGCTCTGCAGGCACAGCTCTTAGCCTGGTATTTCTATATCCGAGCCAATCCGGACGTGTTCGCCGAGGCGCGCAGGGAGATAGGCGTCGAGCACAAGAGGCGCCAGGGACTCGGGCCGGCCGAGGCCGCCATGATAGGAGGTCGCCTCGAGCAGCTCGCCAACTCTCAGCGCGTTTTCGTCGACCCGGACCTCGACCTAGCCACGCTCGCCAGGGCCGTCGGCGTCCCGTCCTACAAGCTCTCCCAGTACTTCAACTCCCACAAGGGCTCGAGCTTCTCATCGTGGCTTAACGCGGCGAGGATAGAGCGGGCCTGCGAGCTCCTCCTGGGCCGCGACGACCTGGGCATACTCGATATCGCCTTCGAGGTAGGCTATTCTTCGAAGGGCGCCTTCAACGGACAGTTCCATCGCCGCGTCGGCATGACCCCGAGCGAGTATAGGGCCGCGAGGAAGTCGCGTCTCCAGGGTACTGTTTCGTTGAAATAGGACGACATACGCACGCGTGCCCGATATAGCTATCCATGAGGATGGACTACCCATCCCGTGGAGGTTCTCTTGGCGTATCTGGCATCCCCGGGCCGAGGCCGCTCGGTCGGCGCGGAATTTATCGTGCTTCTGTTCCTCTCGACGGCCCTCGCGGCCTGCCGGTCCCCGCTGGCCCTCGACGCGAAGCATGTCGATTGCTCGATGTCGTTCGTCCTCAGCGGGGTCTCCGCGTCACCAGTAGGCGAAGGCGACTCCCGCGCCAGGCTAATACTGCCCAGCTCCTCGCGGCTGACCGTCACGTTAAGGCCCGAAGGAGAGCACTCGGTTGGACTCTTATCGTCCGTTGTCGATATCGCCGCGGGCGCTACGAGCGTCGAAGTAGCCTTCCTGAATGTCCCGCTCGGATCGTACGCCGTCAAGGCCGAGGCTAGCGACGCGACGGGGACCGTCCTCTTCCGCCAGGAATCTTTAATCGAGCTCGGATCGGAAAGCAAGGCCATCGACCTCTGCCTGGTCCCCGTGGCCGCTGAGGGCAGTCCCTTCGTCTATCTCGAGTCTGCAAGATCCATCCTGCAGACGTTCTCGGCCTACGAGGCTAAGACCTGGACCGTTCCCCGGGCCGCGTTCGCGGACGGCGCCATGAGCCTCGTGGCCGAGCGCACGGCGGGACTCCTCCTCTTCGTGCAGAACTCGCGCGGCCTTCTACTCAACAGCGATTCCTCTGAACGGACCGTGGATTGCTCTACCCTTACCGGCGAATCGCTTGTCTATATAACGCTCTACAACAAGAGCGCCGTCGCCGGGAGGGCCTCCCTATCCTTGAACGTGCCCCGCACGCCTGCGGCCAGGTGGACCTTCGAGGTCGCATCGACGACCGACTTCCCCGAGTCCGTAGGGGGGATAGTAGCGACGAGATCCGGCGCGTCCCAGGTCGTGGAGTGGTATAACTACCGTAGCGCGGGCGCTCTACTCCTTGCCTCGTCGCAATCGTCGTATCTCAGCTTGTCATCGTCTACCCATGCCGACGCGCCGCCGCCGTGGACCGTGTGCGCATGGCTGCAGACGACCGACCTGTCTAAGACACAGGCCTTGCTATCGGGCTCGGAAGGCCAGACGCTACTCGCGGCAGATTCCAGCCAACGCGTCGGCGTCGTCGTCGGAGGCGTTGCCTACGCTTTCTCATCGAGCATAGACAATTACGTTTGGACCCACGTAGCCATAGTCAACACCGGCCACGATATAAGGCTCTACGTTGACGGCGTACTTGACGGCGTCACCATTACCGATACCGCGGCCGTGGCCATGAAGCTGCCCCTGAGCGTCATCGGCAACGACGCGGGCTCTAATTTCTTCGAGGGCCGCATCGACGACCTCCGGGCCTACCGCGTGGCACTGTCCGCGAGCGAGGTAGCTTCGCTTCTCGCATCATACCCCAAGGAACTTAGCTATGGCGGCGATTCGCACGGCAGCGTTAGCGTGAGCCCCGATTTGAGTTACTACGAGCCGGGGACCGTAGTGACGCTGACCGCCGTCCCCAATGACGCCACTTGGAAGTTCGACGGCTGGTCGGGAAACGCGAGCGGTTACGATCTTACGACAACGATCGTCATGGACGCCGACAAGACAGTCGCGGCGGCCTTCGCGACAGCGGTGCCGAGGCATAGCATCGTCTTCAACTTGAACGGAGGGACCGGCTCCCTCCCGAGTATAGTCGACGTCATTTCCGGGGAGGAACGATCGATTCCCGTTCCCGATAATAGTGTCATGTTAGCCGGTACCCCAAATAGGCATTTCCCCTGCTGGACCGAGGCCTCCGACGGTAGCGGAGCCCAATACTGGCCGGGCGATACGTTCACGGTCGATAGGGACATAGCGCTCTACGCTAATTGGACCGTCGACGACGCTCCGCCCTGGGATGGGCGCGGAAGCGCTCCGATCATCGCCGCGGGAGCGAGCAAGCACGGGTATATCCAGGAAATGAACGACGAGGATACGTATAGGATCCAGGTAACGGCTAACGGTACCCTGAGCATGAACGTCGAGATGAGGGCGAGGCAGGAACTGTTCGACGCTTGGCTGTACGATCAAGCCGGTAACCTTATCGACTATTCTCTCACGAATGACGGCGGCGCTACCTATACAGTCGTCTCCGCGGCGGCTACGGCTGGATTCTATTATCTCCGGGTTACTTGGCGTAGTGGATACTCGCTCGGCATTTGGAATCCCGACTTGATAGGAGATTATAATATAATCACTACCTTTATTCCGTAGGGACCGAATCGAGCCCCGAGACAAAGACACGGGGCTCGATTCGCGGCTTATCGCGGCGAGGCTGGAGCGGGCCCGCGAGCTACTCCCGGGCCGCGAGGAAGTCGATCCGGCCTCGTCCGTAGACCGGGCTGGGAGAACGTTCGGATTACGCGAATTTGGACGATAGGCTCGCGCGCGCGCTGTATAACTACGGGCCGAACTATCCGTTATCCCGGAGGCTCCTCGCCATGCAGTACAAAAGCCCTAGCCGTCTCCCAGCCCGCGACGCGGCGGCACGCTACCCGCTAATCGCCGTCTCCATACTAGCCATGATTTTCTCCTGCCGCTCGCCCGTTCAGCCCGGGGGCTATTCCGCGCGCGCGGCCAGGGCGGACTTTACCCTGGGCTTCATAGTCAGCGGAAGCTCCGTGGCCGCCGCGACGGCGGCCGCTAGCGGGAACGGGCGGGCGTCCCCGAGGCTCCTCCTGCCGACCGCCGTCAGCCTGACGGTAAGACTCGAGCCTTCCGTCGATGGCCTCTCGAGCGCGGATCCGCAGACCGTCGCGATGGAGCCTTCAGCCGACGGCTCGGCGAGGGCCTCGGTTACCTTCCGCGACGTCGTAGCGGGCGAGTACGCGATAACGGCCGAGGCGAAGGACGCCTCGGGAGACGTCGCGTTCAGGCAGAGCTCCACGATCGATCTCCGCTCCTCGAGCGGGCCTGTTACGCTAAGCTTGGTACCCGCGGTATCGGTTCCCATGCCCGCCTTGATAGGCGAGCAGGCCGACTTCGCGCTAGCCGCCGGCGCGTCCGAGACGTTCATAGTCCCCCCCTCGGTATTCGGCGGCACGAGGGGCATGCTCAGTCCCGCTTCCAGCGACATCGTCTTCTTCATACAGTCGATGGACGGGACGCTCCTCGATTCCGGAGCCGCGGACGACGCCGTCGTCGCCGATACCCTGCCCGAGGACGCGGACCTGTACTTGACCGTCTATAACCGGTCCGCCGGCCCCGTGACCGTCCATTACCGCGCCGCGTATTCAGTTCGCTACGCGGCCGACCCGGCCTCGGGAATCAGCGCCTCCGTCGACTTCGCGGGGTACCTCAGCGGCTCGCCGGTAGTCGTCAAGAAGACAGCTATAAGGGGCGCGGCTATCCGCGACGGCATCACGGAGCGCCTGGACTGGAACACCGCGGCCAACGGCAGCGGGACCGCGTACGCCCAGGGCCAGAGCATCATCATGGGAAGGGAAAACATAACGCTCTATCCGATATGGACGACGACGGTTAATCCGGCCTCGGACTCGGTCTTGGGAAAGATAGGGCCGGCCGGAGGGGTGGTATTCTACGACCAGGGCAGCGTTGTAGGAGGGTGGCGCTACCTCGAGGCCGCGCCTAGCGACTTGAGCTCTAGCGCCCCGTGGGCCCCAGGCGCGGACATCGCCGTCGCGGCGGCCAATAACGCCGCCTGCGGAACCGGCATGGCTAATACGAGCGCGATCATCCAAGCGGCTGGCGACGCCGGGACGTATGCCGCGAAACTATGCGCCGACTATTCGGTGAACGGATACGGCGACTGGTATCTTCCTACCGATATAGAGCTGTCGCTCATGTACACGAACGTACACGCCAAGGGCCTCGGCGACTTCGCCGGGGGAAAGCGCTATTGGACCTCGATCAATAACGACGACCTCAACGCATGGGAGATTGAATTCGTTCCCGATAATCCCGGCAAGGTCTCGAGCGTTCAAGCGTATACCGATAGGCATACCAGGGCGATTAGGGCATTCCGCTCGGGCAACCCCACGTATACGGTGACGTACTACCCCAACGGCTCGACCTCCGGCTCCGCGCCCGTGGACGTCGCGGGCTACGAGGCGGGGGACGCGATAACGGTGAAGGGAAAACCCGGGAGCCTCATCAAGGCGGGCAGTGCCTTCGGCGGGTGGAACGCTGCCGCGAACGGCTCCGGGACGACGTACGGCGAAGGCTCGACCCTTACGATCGCCTCCTCCGACGTAAGGCTGTACGCCAGCTGGCTGGACGAGTCATCGCCGTATATTGGGGCCTTGAGCTTCGTCCCCGCCGGCAGTTTCCAGTACAGCGCCAGCCCTGCCGACCTTAGTACCCTGACCAGGCCATACCTCATGGCTAAGCATGAGATAACGAGGAGCCAGTACCTCGCGGTAATGGGCGCCGATCCGAGCCTGTCGGCGTATAGCAGTAATGGGGCTAGCTCCCCGGACGACCCGGTCCAGAACGTCAACTGGTATATGGCTATAGCGTTCTGCAATAGGCTCAGCATCGCCGAGGGCCTGACGCCGGTGTACTCGGTCGCGGGAGTCGACTTTAATACGTTGATCCACAGCGCCATACCGACGGCGGCCAACGACGCGGCGTGGGAGGCCGTAACGACCAGCGCCGTCGCTGACGGCTACCGGATTCCGACCTCCCTCCAGTGGATGTGGGCCGCGATGGGCGCGACGAGCGACCGGTCGAACGGGTATACGGGAACGGGCGCCAATACTACCGGCTATGCCAAGGGCTACGCGGGCAGCTCCGAGCTAGGCGCCGCGCAAGCGAACGTCGGGAGCTACGCCTGGTACGACGCGAATAGCGGAGGCAAGACGCATCCCGTCGGCACGGCCGGCGGGGGAGGGTATCCCAACGAGCTCGATATTTTCGATATGAGCGGTAACGTCGAGGAAATTGTCCGGGACAGGCCCATCGCTATCGGTGCGGTCACCGATTTCGACGGCGGGACGAACGGCAGCTCGTACCTGTTCGGCGCTGCGTTTAAGTATAACGCAGCGAAATGCGCGTTGAACCCGTATTCGAATAATACCAATAACCACGCGACGTTTGGGGAGGCGTACGGGATCAGGGTCATCCGCTATCCGTGAGAAAGGCGTGCTGTATTGCGTAGCTGGAGATAAATCAGCGAGATAGTATAGATTCAACGAATCGGGACGTTATTATTATGCCCTCGCCGTATAACATAGGCCGTATCCTATGTACCCCGGGAGAAATTCATGCTCGTTGCCAGCCATGGACGGAAGCGAAGGCGCGTATCGTCTTCCAATAGAGCGATTCTTAGCGCGATTCTTAGCGCGACCGCGATTGCCTCGGCGATCGTCGCCATAAGCGCCTGCCGATCGCCCATGGAAGGCCGTCCCGCTGTATACGCGGACCTTTCCCTGCGCTTCATCGTCTCGGGGGCGGAGGGGCTGATGCGCGCCTCCCGGGCTAGCGGCCTCGCCGGGCGCGGCGATACCGCAGGCGCGGCGCCTTCTCCTAGGCTCATCCTCCCCACCGCGTCCGTGCTCGAGGTGACCTTGATCCCGGAACTTGGCGGCGATTCTATCGTCTCCGCGCCGACGGCCATCGACGCCGGCGCTAGCGAAGTGCCGGTTAGCCTGACGGAGATTCCATACGGGACCTATACCGTCAAGGCCGAGGCGAAGACCGGCGCCGGCGCGGTCCTGTTCATGCAAACCGCGACCGGCATCGCCATAGGATCAAATGCCGTCACCGTCATGCTCAATCTCGTACCGGCGGACGCTACGGCTCTCGATGCGGCCGGCGCGAGCGCCATCGATATACCGTCCCTCGGGGCCGGGGAGTCGAGGACTTGGTTCCTGGCTCCCGGTGCCGGGTTGCTCGTCGCGCGGTCAGTCTTCTTCTCCGGCCTCGGGCCCGACTCAATGGCGTTCCTGCAATCGGCTGACGGGAAGTTGGTAGCCCTGTCGCATGGCGCTTCCAGCCGACTTCCGACCATGAGCCTCGGCTCCGGGAACCCGGCGTACCTGACCGTCTATAGCGGTTCCTCGGCCGTACCCGCCTCCAGGGCCTTCCCGGGACCTGCGATGGTAGCGGTACCGGCGGGAGCGTTCCAGAGGGACGCGACCGCGGCTACGAATATCTCCCGCGTCAGCGCCTTCTCCATGGCTAGCCTCGAAGTAACGAGGGAACTGTACCTCCGCGCAACCGGCTCTGACCCGAGCGCGGCGATAGGCTCCTCCGGGATGAGCGACCCGGTACAACGTTGCAGCTGGTACGGCGCCATCGCGTTCTGTAACGAGTTGAGCTCAATAGAGGGCCTCGAGCCGGTATACTCGATCATCGGGAGCACAGACCGCGCTAACTGGGGCGCTATCCCGACTAGCAGCGACCCGGACTGGAACTCGGCGATAGCGAATCCCGACGCTAACGGATACCGCCTTCCCACCGAGATGGAATGGATGTGGGCTGCCATGGGCGCCGCGAGCGACGCGCGGGCCGGGGATGTCGAAGGCGGAATCAATACCGGCGGGTATTCGAAAGGCTATGGCGGGTGCGTAGAACCCGGAACCGCCATAGACCGAATAGACGACTACGTATGGCATAACGGAAATAGCGGCTCTACGACCCATCCAGCGGGATCGAAGCTGCCGAACGAGCTAGGCCTCTATGATATGAGCGGGAACGTGCTCGAGTGGTGCTGGGATTTCGGCGGATCGTATCCGAGCGATGAGGTCCTCGACTATGCGGGCCCTTCCTATTCCGGCTACCGAGTGACGCGCGGAGGTAGCCGGGCGAACAGCTCCATTAGTTGCGCCGTAGCCTCCCGCCTGATCAATGTCGCGCCGGAGACGGCGAGCGACTCCGGCATAGGCTTCAGGGTCGTCCGCGAGACTACGCCGACGTACGCTGTCAGGTACGATCCTAACGGGGCGACTAGCGGCTCCGTGCCCGTCGACTCCAATACCTACTCAGAGGGTAGCGCCGCTACCGTCCTCGCCAATACGGGAACCTTGGTCAAGTCAGGCTCGGCGTTCTCTGGATGGAATACGCGCCCCGACGGAACGGGCGTCGACTGTATGCCGTATGGCGGTATCGTCGCCGTAGGATCCGCGCCGCTTATACTCTACGCGAAATGGCTTGACGATTATTCCTCGGGTAATGTAGGCACCCTAAAGGCGGTACCCGTCGGTAGCTACCAGCGCGACGCGACGGCTACGAACATTACCAGAATACGGCAGGCCTACCGGATGAGCGCGACGGAGATCACGCGCGCCCAGTGGACAGCCGTCACAGGATGGGCTGATCCCGTTACAGGATATTCAACTGGGACGGGGGATCCGGTACAGAACGTCAACTGGTATCATGCCATCGCCTTCTGCAACAAGCTGAGCCTCAAGGAAGGTTTGACTCCAGTCTACGGCGTCAGCGTGGGCGGCGTTCCCGTTGATTTCGCTACCTTGACCTTCGCCGCTATCCCTTCCGGAGCTATCAACGCGGATTGGAACGCTGCCTCCGCCGACTGGTCCGCTAACGGGTATCGCCTACCCACCGAAATGGAATGGGTCTGGGCGGCCATGGGAGCCACGAGCGACGCCAGGAGCGGCGACATCGTGGCGGGTCATAACGCCGGAGGATGGAGCAAAGGCTACGCTGGCAGCGTGGAATCGGTCTCGGCATATGCCAGCGTCGGGGACTACGCCTGGTACGACCTGAACTGCGTAAACCCGGAGAATAAGACTCATCCTGCCGCGAGCAAGATCGTAAATGAGCTCGGCCTCTACGATATGAGCGGAAATGTCTGCGAATGGATGTGGGATCCCTACTACGGCGTACTGCCGACTGGAATGGTCGATTCGGATAGCGCGGAAGGCCGCGGACTTGGTGCCGTTACCTATCGCGTAAAGAAAGGAGGGAGCTGGAATTATCCGTATGGCTGGTGCGCGGTCGCGTTCCGGATCAATGAGAGCCCTTGGGCGGTTGGAAGCTCGGTCGGCTTCCGCGTGGTTCGGCGATAGTCAGGAAAATACGATGTCAATGCTCGGGGAACGAGGATTTATTGCGCCTCAATACCCTTCAGGATAAGTTACGGAGTTTTTCAGCCTGGAAATCGTCGCTGTATCAGTACGGTTTCGATACGGAATAGTATTGTTTCCGATACCGTAACAGTACTGATTCTAACAAGAAACAGTATTGATTCCGGATGGAAACCTTACCGATTATCGACGTTTTTCTAGTCTAGAAATGCCTCCTATCCGCGCCGTCGTTCCTATTTTTGCATCAATCCACGGAAAGGACTATCATAAACCTAGGTCTTATCTATGAATCACTCGGAGGTTAACGATGCGTACGGCTTCAGTGATAAAGGCAATCGCCCTAGCAAGCGTCGTTTTCGCGCTTTTGGCCGCGTGCGCGTCCGTTCCGAGCGGCCTTGAGCCGCTCGATACGGTGCCCGTCGTCGACCCCGACCGCTACCTCGGCCGCTGGTACGAGGTAGCCCGTTTCCAGCACTCGTTCGAGAGGACCCTCGTAGGGGCTACGGCCGAGTACTCCCTCAACGCGGACGGCACTATAGCCGTGCTCAATTCGGGCTTTAAGAAGACCCTCGACGGCCCGTATACCTCGGTCAAGGCCGTGGCCCGTATCCCCGACGCAGACGCGCCCGGGCGGCTCAAGGTAAAGTTCTTCGGGCTCTTCGAGGCCGACTACCTGATATTCGGACTGGATAGCGAAGCCTATGCCTGGGCCCTGGTCGGCAACGATAGCCGCGACTACCTGTGGTTCCTGTCACGGACGCCTACCGTCGGCGACGACCTCCTCGATCGTATGAAGGCCTTAGCCGTCGCCCAAGGTTACGATCTTTCCGGCCTCTACCTCGTGCCTCAGAAGGAGCGGGAGTAAGACCTGGCCTTCAAGATGCTACCGAATCGTTGGCTAAAGCGGCTCTTCTCCTAAACGACGTATTGATTCGCTGAAATAGGACGCCGCTTAGTGGTATTTAGTATATAGAGATGGACAGTTTTCCAAATATTGGAGAGGTCCATGCCCGCCACCAAGCATCCTGTCGCTACGGAATTCATAGCTTTACTTAGCTATAAGTCCATGCTTATCATGATTTTAATAGCCTCGCTAGTAGGGTTAGGCGCTTGCCGATCGCCCGTGAGCGGGGTGGTAGGCAATAAAGCGGACCTATCCCTTAGTTTCATAGTCTCGGGCGCGGATCGCCTCGCGCGCTCCGCAGCCGCGGCTGCCGGCGCCGGGCCGGCCGGCGCCTCGCCGCGACTCCTCCTCCCCACGGCCGCGAGCCTCGAGGTCACCCTTTCGCCAGAGTCTGGCGGAACGGCGATAGCCGCCGATCCGGTCCAAATAGCCGTCGGCGCGGATACCGTGCCGGTCAGTCTCAGCGACGTACCGTACGGGACTTATACCATCAGGGCCGAGGCTAAGGACGGCTCGGGCGTCGTCCGCTTCACCCAGACCTCGTCGCTCAGCGTGGGAGACCCCGCGCTGAGCTCTACCCTCAACCTGGTGCCGACCGGGCAGGCCGGCGCTCCCATCGAGGCGACCACGCTGCACGATATAGACATAGCCGAGCTGCCCTCAGGCGAAGCCAGGACTTGGCTCGTGGCGCCGGGTTCGAGGCTCCTCGCCGCGCGCTCCATATTCCTATCGGGGCTCGGTAGCGAGGTGCGCGTCTATCTCCAGGCCTCCGACGGAACCCTGGTCTCGGATACCCTGGGTACTGTCACCTGCCTGTCAACCGTTAGCGTTCCCGTAGGCGAGCCGGCCTACCTGACCGTCTATAACGGCGCCGCCGGCGCTCAGCCAGCCTCCCGCGCCTTCCCAGGGCCGGCGATGGTCGAGGTTCCCGCCGGCGCTTTCCAGCGCGACGCGGCCTCCGCCGACAACGTATCGCACGTAAGCGCCTTCTCCATGGCAGACCTCGAGGTCACGCGGGAACTGTACCTGGCGGTGATGGGGGAGGATCCGAGCGCGAAAGCCTATTCCTCGGGTACCTCGGATCCGGTTCAGTATGTCAACTGGTACCATGCCATCGCCTTCTGTAACAAGCTGAGCCTCATGGAGGGCCTAACGCCCGTATATACCGTAACCGTAGGTGGCTCTCCGTTGAACTGGGCGGCTACGGTCACCATCCCGGCTGTTAACGACGTGGATTGGAACAGCGCCGTCGCCGACCAGACCGCGAACGGGTATCGCCTGCCCACCGAGATGGAGTGGATGTGGTCGGCGATGGGGGCGACGCGCGATTCCCGGCTCGGGGACATCGTCGACGGCATTAACAGGAATGGCCGTACGAAGGGGTACGGCGGTAGCATCGAGGCGAATGACGGTACCGTCCAGATAGGTTCGTTTGCCTGGCACCAAGCAAATAGCGAGAACAAGACGCATCCAGCGGGCTCGAGGCAACCGAATGAACTGACCCTGTATGACCTGAGCGGTAACGTCCGGGAGTGGCTCTGGGACTGGTACGCGCCGAGCTACCCAGCAGGCGCCATAATAGATTACCAAGGCGCGGCTTCCAGCGAACAGCGCGTCTATCGAGGAGGCGGCTTCACCGACGGCGTGGTCCCCTGTTCCATCAACAGCCAGAACAACACGTATCCTCATGAACGTTTCGGTCAGCTAGGTTTCAGGGTAGCGCGCGGCGTCCTGCCGACCTTCGCTATCGCCTACCACGCCAACGGAGCGACGAGCGGGACCGTGCCGGCCGCGACTATATACCTTTCTTCAGGTCAAGTCTCGATCGCCCTCGCTAATACCGGTAGCCTCAAGGGCGCATTCATCCACTCAAGCGTTTATCAACAGTTTGACGGATGGAACACAAAGGCCGACGGCACCGGTACGATGAATGTTCCCGGAGACTCGATACTCGTCTCCTCGGATATCAACCTGTTCGCCCGCTATACGTCCGTTGGGTGCCAGGGGCCGGCAGGCGGCCTGATATTCTACGATCGTGGTTCCTATACCGTTGGCGACCCGTACGGCGATTGGCGATATATGGAGGCCGCGCCGCAATCGGGAGAGACTAGCGTGGGCTGGGGACCTTCCGTTGCGGTGAGCGGAACGAGCTCGGCAATGGGCGATGGGCTAGCCAATACGGCGGTAGCGGTCGCCTGGCTGTCCACGCAAGGCAGTACCGGCATGTCGGCGCAGTACTGCGACGCCTATACCTACGATGGGTGCAGCGACTGGTTCTTACCCTCGAAGGACGAGCTTTACGAAATGTATTCCGGCCTACATCTAAACGGCCTCGGCGGTTTCTCTGATACCTAGGGAAACGATATGTACTGGTGCTCTACAGCGTATGAGTTGGACACCAGCCAGGCGTATTTCCTTTACTTCCAAGCTGGGAACTGGAACTATCAGAACAAGACGAGCGCAGGGCCCAGGACGAGGCCCGCGAGGCGTTTTTAAATAAGGGTCTCCTTGAGGAAATATGTATATAAGAAAACTACGGAGGCGTCGCTTCCGGCGCATTCGCGGAAGCTGTGGCCGGGCCTCGCCGTCGCTAGCCTATCCCGGCGACGTGCTTATCATTTGCATGCTGTAGTAATCACTACGAAGAACGAGATTAAAATGATTATTAAAAGATTAAGTCGTATCGCTGTGCTGGCGCTGGCAATCATGATTGTTACATCATGCTCTAATACGCTCGGCTACTCAGCGTCTCAGGGGGCGAAGAGCGCACTTCACTCGGTCGCGCCGCTATCGGGGATAGGGCTGAGTTCGGTAACCCTGTCGTCGGTATCCGCAGCCGAGACGACCGCGTTTGTGGCATCCGTCTCGGCATTGATCGACTCGGTGACAATAACCGCGATCGCGGCCGATGGGCGCGCGAGAGAAAACGACCCGATAACCTTGAGCGAGATTGCCGTCGGTAGCCCGAGGACGGCTACCAGTACTGTTACAGCTCAGGACGGTACCGCTATGGACTATAGCGTTACGATCTCGAGAGAGGTCCCTATAGTTCCTAAGGAGCACCGCGTAGGCTATGGCGCGAACGGAACCACTTCAGGCGACGTTCCGGTTAGTCAGGCTAGTAAGGACGGAGCGCATTTTAAGCGATTGGAATACCGCGGCCGACGGCAACGGTTTTCGATACCCAGAAGGCGCGAGGTACGAAGCAGATGCCGATCTGGCCTTTTCGCTCGCTGGATAGGCCAAGCGCCCGAGGTGATTGCGGAAAAGGATTATGCATACCGGACCCGAACGCGCCGGGGCGGCTCAAGGTCAAGTTCTTCGGGCTCTTCGAGGCCGACTACCTGATTTTCGGACTGGACGCCGATACCTACTCCTGGGCACTGGTCGGCAACGATAGCCGCGGCTACCTATGGTTCCTCTCCAGGACCCCGGCGGTCGACGAGGCCCTGCTAGAGCGCATGAAGGCCATGGCCGCCGCCCAGGGCTACGACCTGTCCGGGCTGTATCGCGTGCCGCAGAAGGAGCGTAAGCAGTAGCCGGCTACCTCGTAGCCTCGCGCGAATGCGTGCTTCTTGTCGAGCTGTTTCCCCGATACTGTGATACTATCGAACTCAGTCTCTCTCCCCAGGCGTCTCGGAGGTTCCCCTATGTTCAAAAAAAACCGTCTCGCTATAGCCGCCATAGCGGCGATAGCTATCCTCCTAGCTGGCGCCTGCCGTTCGCCTGTCGAAACGAGCGCGACCAGGGCCGACTTTACGCTTAGCTTCATAATAAGCGGCAGGAGCCTAGTGGCGCGGGACCCGGTCGCCGACTCTGGCGATAAGGCGCGGTTGTTGCTTCCCACGGCCCGGACGCTGACCGTGACCCTAGTGCCCGACGTCGAATCCGTCGATTCGCGGATGACGACGAAGACCGTCAGCCTTGACGGCACCGCCGGTACCGCGCTCGTCCCTTTTACCGACATTACCTTAGGGCAGTATACAGTAAAGGCCGATGCGACCGACGCGGCCGGGGTCGTCTTGTTTACGCAAACCTCGCCCTTGACGGTTGCCGAGGCGAGCGCGAGCGCTACGCTCAACCTCGTGCCGACGAACCCCGCCGGCCTGCCCTCGCTCGCCGAAGAGACCGCGACATTCGACCTCGAGGCGGCATCGTCGGTTACCTACGTCGTTCCCGTCGGTTCGCCCTTCTTCGCCGGTACCCGCGGGCTCGTCTCCGCGGGCGGGGCTAATATCAGCTTCTACGTCCAGGGCATGGACGGACGTTCTATCGAATCCGGCCCCGTCTCCGCTCCGGGCGTGGCGAACTCCATACCCACCGATGCCGATCTATACTTCACACTATATAACGAGGAGCCTTACAGGCTCACTGGTATCAGCTACCAGGTCGCCCATTCAGTGACCTATGTCCCGGGTACGGCGACCGGAGGTATAGCCCCGATCGATTCGACGGCGTATCTCGCCGGCTCTCAGCTTAGCGTCAAGTATAGCACCGGCAATATACAAGGAGCCCCGATCCGCGACGGTATCACCGAGCGCCTGGACTGGAATACGCTATCTGACGGTACGGGAACGACCTATGCCTATGGACAGATCATCTCCATGGGAAGCGAGAACGTCACGCTCTACCCGAAGTGGACTACTACGGCCGCTCCCGCTACCGATCCCGTCCTGGGGAAGATCGGCCCGGCGGGCGGCGTGGTGTTTTATGAGAACCCTAGCTATATTACCGATGGCTGGCGATACCTAGAAGCCGCTCCGACCAATCAAGCGTATATCCACGATGATCCCAATAGCATCGTGCCTTGGAGCAATGTTACCGACGCCTCGGTATCGACGACGGGAACGGCTATAGGTACCGGCAAGGCGAACACGGCGGCCATGGTCGGCCAAGCCGGCTATTCCAGCGCCTCGCCCAACGCCGCGTCGGTATGCGACGGTCTGTCGATCATCAACGACGGTACGACCTTCGACGATTGGTTCCTGCCTTCGAGCGATGAGCTGCAAGTTATAGCGGCTAACGTCGTAGCCTTAAATCTGAACGGGAGCGGGACGCATAAGATGGACTGGGATTACTGGTCGTCGTCCGAGATCAGCCCGACGGATGCTAACGGCTACTACGTCAATTGCTACAGCCCCTGGAACAATACTCTGAACATGAGGACGAAGTCGATGAGCCTTAACGTCCGCGCCGTCCGCTCCTTCTAGTGGCTTGCTGGAGCATGATAGCCCGTCGCCGGCGCGCGCTCGAGAAGATCCGCGTTGGCGCTAGCGTTAGTCGACGGCTTCGGAATATTACGATATAAATAGCGACTAAACAGGATGGACGGGATTAGGGGGTAAGGCGTGGCTGGGCTTCGGTACGGGAGCTATCTTGAGATCCCCGGCGTCATCGCGGCTTCGGGGGCGATGCCTTGCGAGGAGCCTCATAGCCATCACGCCCTGCAGATCATAGTAGCCAGGGAGGGGCGCTTCTTCTTCACGCTAGGCGGACGAAGAGAGCTGTGCAGCTTCGCCGTGGCCCGTTCCGGAGAGGAGCATCGCTTCGAGGGCTTGGACGCCGACTGCCTTACGCTGTTCGTTGAGCCGCACTCCGAGCTCGGGAGGCTGCTCGGAGGCGATATGGAGGGCTGCCGGTTTTTTATCGAGGCCTTGCGGGCGCTGCGGCTCTCCGCCCAGGAGCGCGGAGCGGCTCGGGCGCTCGGAGGCGCCGCCGGCGTAGCCGACGTGGATGGCGCGGATGGCCAGGCCCATGCTCGGCTGGAGGCCGTGCTCGAGCGCTTCTCGCTCTGCGACGCGGGCCTCGGGAGCAGGCATACCTCGATAGCCAAGACCTATATCGACAGGAACGTCTCCGGGGAGCTCAGGGTAGGGCGGATCGCTGAGCGGGCGGGCCTCTCCCTGACTAGGCTGCAGCATGTATTTAAAAAGGACATGGGCATATCGATGAAACGCTATATGCTGTGGCGGAGGCTCCTCTCGGGGCTCGAGAACCTGCACGAGGGCGCCGAGCTCGTAGACGCGGCCCTAGAGGCCGGGTTCTCCGATTCGGCGCATTTTTCCCGTACCTGCAAGGCTATGCTCGGCCTCTCGCCTTCGAGCTATGTCAGGGGCAGCCTGAATTAATCGCTCGTTCGCAGCGGGTCCGTTCAAGACGGCTCGCGCGTCGGGCCGTATCCTCCTTGAGCATCGCGCAAGGAGGAACCATGAAGCGGATCGCGGCCCTGATAGCCAGCCCCCGGAAGGGCGGCAACGTAGACATCCTGACAACGGCGCTCTTGAACGGCGCCGCCGAGGCGGGCGCGCAAACCGAGGCTATCTATCTTATCGACACGAACGTCCGGCCCTGTACGCAGTGCGAGGCCTGCCATAGGCCAGGCGCGAGCGCGTGCGTCCTGGCGGACGACTTCGCCGGCATCGCGGACGCCATGGCGCGCGCCGACGCCATAATACTCGCGACCCCCATATGGTGGAGCTCCATGCACGCCACGCTGAAGCTGGTGCTCGACCGCTGCTACTCCCTCCTCGACTCTAACTGGGGGAATTTTAAGCTGTCAGGCAAGCAGTTCGTGCTCATCGCCGCGCAGACTCAGCCCGACGTCTCGATGTACGCGGAGGCCTTGGCCAAGGAATTCGCCGTCTATCAGGACTGGCTCAAGATACGGCTGGTCGACCATATCGCCGTGTCGGCCGAGGCCAGGGGCGAGGTAGCGCAAAACGCGGAGGCCATGGAGAAGGCCAGGAGGATAGGCCGGAGCCTCGCCTTAGGCGATAGGCCAAGTCTCGCTCACGAGTAGGCGGCGGCGCGATGGGCTGAGGAAAGGCTTCGAAGCACGTCGACGGCTCTGCTATTCGAAAGCCGTTAGCTCTTCGAAGGCGGCGAGGGCGCGGCTCTGCGCTACGGCGTCGCGGCGCGCCATCGCGTCGCCCATTTCGCGCGCCAGGGACGCTAGGCCGCGCCTAAGCTCCTCGAGGCCGAACGCCGTGCGCGCGTACGACGACTCGAGGGCCTCGTAGCGCCGCCAGGCCGCGACGTTTCGCTCGAGCCGCCGCTTGGCGTCGTTCCAGTCGGCGGTCGGCATGGTCGCCTCGTCGATAAGCTCGAGGCCTAGGCGGGTCTCCTCGAGGTATAGGCCGGGAAGGGATACGGCGTCCAGCGCGGCGGCTCCTCGCTCCAGCTCATCGGCCATGCCCGCGCAGCGGACGACGAGGCGCCGTAACAGGGCCGGCGCGTCGTCTTTATAGCCCGCGAGCATGTCGGCGATGCGCTGGCAGTCGAAGACTATCGACCTGAGGGCGTCCGGTCCGTAGGCCCTATCCGGCCCCGGCGAAGCGGTCGGCGCGGACGAAGCGGTCGGCGCGATAGTGGCGATCGTCGACGCGGGATGCGCCGTCTTCTCGCCGTATTGCATGGTAAGTATATCCCGGCCTATAGGGCGGAACGCCGCGGGCCGCGCGGCGGAGAGGAGCGGCGGCTTCTTATCGGACTTCCTCTGGATCTTGTAGGCGCTACGCCGCTCCAGGTGGAGCGCGCCGAACCCCCTGATCTCGAGGGTCGCGATAATGCTCCTCGCGATACTAGGCTCGAGCCAGTTGATGAGGGGGTAGGGTAGCTGACGGTACGACTTGAGCTCCTCCTTGCCGTAGAGCCGCTTGTCCTCCGTGACGAACCTATGGTTTTTCGCGTCGTCGCCGCTCCAAGCGCCCAGGAAGCGGTAGAGCCTGTCCATGGTCTCGGCTTCCTCGGCCAGCTTCGTGAGCACCAGGGCCTCGGCGTCGTCGCCGCGGTATTCCGCAGGGTAGAGGTCGGGCTCGCCGCAGTCCAGGCAGAAGGGGCTATCCGCAGGCATCGCCCCGTCGCAGAAGAGGCAACGCTTGACCGCTTCTCCAGCGGCGCGCGCCTTGCCGTCTATGTAATCGAACACGTCGCCCGCGCTCCCGGGCCGGTCCCGCGGAGGCGAGAGGAGCGCGTCTATCAATGACGTGAGGCGCGAGGGCAGGTCGGGCCGTATCTCCGCGAGCGGGACGTAGCAGGCGCCTTCGTTCGCGAGCAGGGCCGATAGCCCTCCCTCCCGATGGGGCTTCCCCGCGAGCAGGCTATAGAAGACCGCCCCTAGGGAGTAGAAGTCGTGCGAGGGCCTGCAGTGATCGCCGCGCATGACCTCGGGCGCGATGTAGAGCGGCGTAGCCAGGTAGGTCGTGGAGGTCGTCAGTCCGCTCAGGTTCTCGAGGCGGGCGCTACCGAAGTCCGACAGCCTGAGGCGCCCGTCGGCGCCTACGAGCACGTTCTCGGGCTTTACCGCGCGATGCACCCACCCGCGGGCATGGGCGTAGCCGAGAGCCTCGGAGAGCTGCCGTATCCAGTCAAGGGCGGTATCGGCCGAGAGGCCCGGGCCCGAATCCGGGCGCGCTTTAAAGGCCGCCGCGGCCGACGAGAGGTTCCCGCCCGGGCAGTACTCCATCGAAAGGGCCTCGCGCCCCTCGTGCTCTACGAGGTCGTAGACCCGGGCTATGCCGGGATGGCGCAATTCGCGGGCGAGGGCGGCCTCGTGCCTGAAGCGCCTGAGTATGACGGGGTCGCAGGCCAAGTTCCGGTGAAGGATCTTGAGCGCTACCCGCTCCGCGCCGCTCTCCGCTAGGTAGACGGCGCCGGTGGCGCCCTTGCCCAGCTCGGCGACGGCGCGGTAGCGCCCGAATTCGAATGCGTCCATCATGCCGTCCCTCCTCGATCCGGCTCCGCAAGGAGGCCGCGCGCCGCCGCTAGCCGTTCCTCGAGCCCCGTAACCTCTCGCCGGAGCGTAGCGTGCCGCGCGCCGGCGTCAGCCAGCGTCAGCGTATCCAGGCCGGTATTGAAGGCCAGTATTCGATCCGTGAAGAAGTTGTAGCTCCGCTCGATATCGCGCCGCTTCCCCAGCTCGTCCCGCGGCCCTTCCGACGACGAGCCAGCGGCGTCGCGGATCTCGTCCAGGATGGCGGACTCGGGGCGGCTCAGTAGGTATCTTTCTAGCTCCTGGGCCGTTAGGCATAGCCCGACCCACGCCTCCAGCTCGGCTAAGAACGCGTTCCTTTCGTCGTCGGACATGCCGTCGACTATACCCCCGTCGAGGAGGCGCTCCAGCTTGCGGCTCACGGTGGCGGCTAGGCTACGAAGCGACGGGGCCGAGAGAGCGCCTCGCAAAGGCGTTAGGAGCGACTGGACGCGCTGCCAGCCGCCGTCCGCCGAGTCGGGCGCAGCGGGCTTGGCCATGGCCCGCCTGGAGCCTATCCGCGTACTCGCGATAGCGCCTCCTACGAGGAGGGCCGCGAGGCCGAGCACGACGGGCAGGCCGATGCTCGCGTGTTCGAAGACGCGTCCGAGGTTGCCCCAGAGGCCTCCCATGGATCCGAGGACGACGAGGAGGACGCGGCCCGTCATCGTACGCTCCTTGGCCCGGAAGCGGCCCGTGGCGTCCTCCGCCTTCCGGCGCGCGGACGGGGCGGGGGAAGCCGTCGGAGCGAGCGCCGGGGCAATCGTCGAGGTAGAGGTCGCGACCGGCGTCGCCTCGCCGAGGCTCGGGCCGTAGGCCGCCTCGAGCCCGAGTTCAGAGGCGGCCTTGGCCAGCTGGGCCGCGGAGAGCGGAGTAACGCCCCCGGCTAGCGCGAAGGGAAGGCGAGGGAGCTTCTTCTTTAATAGGGCCGAGTCGGCCCCGCAGGAGTCGAGCAAGCTAAGGAGGCGCTTGCGATCCGCCGCCTCGAATTTCGAGGCGGGTGACCCCGGTCCCAGGATATAGACCGAGGACCGCTCGGACTTGGGGGCGGCCGCGACGAGGCGGGGGGAGTCCCTGCCGCAATCGAAGCAGTAGGGTAGCAGCCTGCTGATCTTCCGCCCGCATCGCCCGCAATACGCGTCGCCAGCCTCGATCTCGGCTCCCGCCCGTCGTCCGGCTAAGGAGGAATCGGAGGGCGTAGAGGGAACCGGTAGAACAGAGGGAACCGGAGCAATAGAGGGAACGGCGGCGCTCGGGGGCTCGTTGGATAGCGTATCGACCGAGGCCGCATCCCTGCGGCAGGCCAGGAGGGCCTGCCTGAACTGTGCCGCGCCCTGGAAGCGGTCGAGCGGATCCTTCTGTAGGGACTTGAGGAGTACCGCCTCCAGCGCAGGGCTAAGCTCGGGCCGTAGAGAGCGGGGAGCCGGCGGCGAGGCCGTTACGTGCGCGCGCAATATCTCCAGGGCCGAGTTGGCGCTATAGGGTAGCCGGCCGCATAGCGTCTCGTAGAGGGTCACGCCGAAGGAGTAGAGGTCGCCTCGGGCGTCGCATATTCGTCCCTGTACCAGCTCGGGAGGGCTGTACTCGGGCGTTCCCGCGTCGACGTTGCCCAGGGCGCGCCGCTCCCCCGAGGCTAGGCGCGATAGCCCGAAGTCGCATAGCTTGGCCGTCCCGACCTCGGAGAAAAGGATGTTCTGCGGTTTTATATCCCCGTGTATGACGCCTTGGCCGTGGGCCAGCGAGAGGGCGTCCAGTATCGCGCCGCCTAAGTCCAGGGCCGCGGAAACGGGCAAGCCGCCGCGGCGCATGATGCGGCCCTTCAAGTCGCCCCCGGCCATGTACTCCAGGCTCAGGAACGCGCGGCCCTCGTGCATGAAGAGCTCGTAGTACTCTACGACGCCGGGGTGGCGCACCATGCGGTTAATGGCGAGCTCCCGCGCGAAGCGCTCCGCGATGGCCGGGTCCCCGGCCAGGTGCTCGTGTATCAGCTTGACGGCGCAGTCCCGCTCGAGGAGCAGGTCATGGGCTAGGTATACCGTGGCCAGTCCCCCGTGGCCCAGTACGCGGACGCACTGGAAGCGATCGGCGAGAAGGGGCAGGGCCGGGCCGGATGCGTCAATCATGGGGAGCGGACCTCGTTAAGAGCGGCGTTGTCGTGATCACGGGGGCCACTATACAAAGAAGTAGCGATGCGAGCCAATATAGGGTACCATCGATCGGAGGCTCTATGCTGACTAGAAGGCTTGACGAGGCCCGAGCGGCCAACGCGCTAGGCGCCCTGCTCGGGGGCCTCGCGTGATGAAGACCGAAGGCCTGGCCGAGACGCTGTCCCGCGTGCACGGCGAGTCGAAGGCGGCGGCCGCCCGCGGCAGGGTCGCGACCTATATCCCGGCGCTCGCGAAGGCTGACCCGGGCGCCTTCGGCCTCGCCCTCGTCGATTCGACCGGGAGCGTCTTCGAGGCCGGCGACGCTCGGGCGCGATTCACCATCCAGAGCATCTCCAAGGTGCTCGCCCTCGCGTACGTGATGACCGAGCTGGGCGAGGTCGCGGTGTTCTCCCGCGTCGGCAAGGAGCCGACCGGAGACCCGTTCAACTCCATCATTCGGCTCGAGACGAGCGCCAGCCGGAAGCCTTTCAACCCCCTCATAAACGCCGGCGCCATCGTAGTCTCCGGGCTTATGCCCGGCTCGAGCCCCGCCGACAAGGGCGAGCGCTTCCGCGCCTTCGTGGGACGGCTCCTGGGGCGCGGCGGCGTAGAGCGCGACGAGGCGGTCTACGCCTCGGAGAAGGCCACCGCCGCCCGCAACCGTTCCATCGCCTGGTTCCTAAAGGAGCTGGGCATACTGGAAGGCGAGGTCGAGGACACCCTGGACGTGTACTTCCGCCAATGCGCCGTGTCGGTCGACGCCGTGGACCTCGCGAGGGTAGGGGCCGTGCTGTGCATGGACGGCATGGACCCGGTACGCCGGGAGCGCGTAATAGCTGCCCGTACCGCCCGCGTCTGCAAGAGCCTCATGGTCACCTGCGGCATGTACGACGGCTCGGGCGAGTTCGCCGTGGACGTCGGCGTGCCCGCCAAGAGCGGCGTGGGCGGCGGCATACTCGCCAGCGTCCGAGACCGCATGGGCATAGGCGTCTACGGCCCGGCCCTCGACGAGCGCGGCAACTCCGCCGCCGGGCTCGAGGCGCTCAGGCGGCTGTCCGACGAGCTAGACCTCAGGGTGCTGTAGCCGCTCGCTAGGCTCTAGACAGGGCTGCCAGGCTAGCGGTAGACGACGCATCGGTCCTTGCCCTCCGCCTTGGCCTTATAGAGGGCGGTGTCGGCGTTCTTGAGCATGGCCTCGATGATAGCGTCTGACTTGGCTACCGGCCGCGCGCCCTCAGGAATGGAGCCGTCGCTTCCGTCGGCGCCTCCCGCGGAGCGTACGGTTTCCATCGTCGAGGGCGGGACGGTACCGAGGTCCGCTATCCCGACGCTGACCGTGAGCGCGCGGCCTCTCGGGAGGACGGCGGCCGTCATTCCGGCTATCCCCGAGCGGAAGCGGTCGCAGGCCGCCGAGGCGCTAACGGCGTCGATGCCAGGGAACAGGACCAGGAATTCCTCCCCGCCGTACCTCGAGACTATATCGTAGGTCCTTGCGTTTGCGAGCAGGGCCGCCGCTAAGGTCTTTAACGCGAGGTCTCCGGCGAGGTGTCCGTCGACGTCGTTGACCGATTTGAAGTCGTCGGCGTCGATGATGGCGCATGACAGCTCGGAACCGGAGCGCAGGGCCTTCTCCGTTTCCTGCGCGAAGCGTTCCATGGCGTAGCGCCTGTTGTAGAGACCTGTAAGCGCGTCCGTCGTCGCGGCCTTGGCGAGCTCGTTCCTAGCCCTATCCAGTTCTTTTCGGAGTCTCATGATGAATGAGAACACTATGGCCATGGTGGCGGCCGCTATCGAGCAGGCGGCGAGAATTATGAACGCCAGGTTCCCCGCAAGCTTTCTCTGTATCGTTTCGACTTCGAAGCGAACGGATATGCCGCCCCTGACGTCTCCCTCCACGTATCCCTGGACGGCGTGGCACGCGAGGCACGAGGCCTCGGTCTTGAGCGCGCCCATATATCGGAATTCATGACCGGCCGGGCCTTCGCTAGTCTCCCAAACCTCCGTCTTGCCTGTTTCGAACGCCGAGAGCGACCTTCGCTCGAAGTCGTCCGGCGCGTTCGATGGGTTGAGCGACTTCAGGCTCGTTATCCTGAAACGATAGCCATCTTGCCTCGTCGCTATCTCCGATATCTCCCGCGTTATCGAGGCCGGGTTACGGAGGGTAAGCATCGAGCCGTCCTCGGCCCGGAGGTCGGGATGGAGGAGGTACGGATTGGATTCGACTCCGGGGCCCTTGCGGACGTAGACCCCGCCGTACTCGGCCGCCCAACGCCGCGTCAGTACGATCTGCTGGAATAGCGAGCGGCCGCGCTCGAGCACGATGTCGTTTATAAGCACGGTGTTCTGGATGGCTATGCCCATCAATACGCCAGCGAACAGTACGAGGATGATGGCCGTGAGCGATATCTTGAATAACGTAAAAGCCTTGTGTTCGTTGCGTTCTATTTCGACGGTGTCAAGCATAGTTCCTCTGGCTTTAAGTATGCTTATGGCGCTCTGGATTACAAGTTGCAAGGCCGTAGTATGTTCGGTCTCGATGATAATATCGCCGTTCATCCGAAAAGCGTTACTGATCGGAACCGAGATCTACGCGCATCGAAGATGACAACCCGGAGGCCTACGAGCGGGGCCTGCTTTTTCGCGAATGCCGAGTCGGCCTTTATTTTTCGTCGCGAAGCCCCGCGACGGCCTGAGGAGCGTACTGGATACCATAATCCCGTTTTTTAGGTTAATATCAATAAATGGCACGAGTACGAAAACTCGAGGGAACTGAACCCATAGGCGACGCTGCATTCAAGATCATCGATATCGAAGGCTACGAGGCCTTTACCGCACGCCACTTGGCCATGACCGTGGGCGTGGCTACGATGACCGTATATAATTATCTGTCGCGCGAAGAGATCCTGCGCGTGGTAGTCAGGCGAGCCTTCCGTATCCTCACCGGGAACATAGCGGAAGACACGAGAGCCAGGGTAAATGAAGGTCGCCCCCTTCGTTCGCTACTCGATACGGCCGAGAAGATGATGGATTTTTCGGCCGAGCGTCGCAACCTTTATAATTTCCTGTTTGACTTTTCTAACCGCGAGTTGATTCACAACGAGTCGACCATGGGCCTGTACAATGTGGCGACGAAGGTGTTCAAGCCCTGTTTTTCCGAGGAGAGCTACCGAGGATTCGCCAAGGACTGGAATCTTTTTTTCATACTCGCCGACGGCGTGATCAGGGCTTATACGCAGGGCCGCCACGGCGTCGACGCGGAACCTTACCGGAACATGCTGCAAAGGAGCTTTGATCTATTGCTCGCCCCTTGGGAAAAGCTTTGCGATCTGGCGAAAGTCGATTTCGAGGCCCTTGAGGAACTCTCCAGATAGTATCCCGGACCTTCGCCGAGGGGAAGCACCCTGGCGGGGTCGGCCTTTACGGGTCGCGTAAAAATATTTTCTTGACAAAAGTAGACAATGGAAAAATAATCGTATCACAATGCGTACACAGTACGTATATTCTTACGGTTTGCCGCTTGTACCGGCAAAAAGGAGAGCTTTCGATGGGCAAGGCATCGTCGGACGAGAAAAAAGCGGTTAGGCCTTTCTCTATGAGGGACAAGATCGGCTATACCTTGGGCGACTTGGGAAACTGTTGCACGGAGCAATTCCGCGGCATGTTCCTCGCCGTATTCTATACACTGATCTTAAGAGTTAATCCGGTTCATATCGGCATATTGATGCTAGTCACTAAGCTGTGGGACGCTTTCAATGATCCTATCATCGGAGCCATCATCGACCTTCGTATACCTTCAAAGAACGGCAAGTTCGTACCATGGATCCGCGTCT
Organism: Spirochaetota bacterium; assembly: GCA_018816345.1. Lineage (GTDB taxonomy): Bacteria > Spirochaetota > Spirochaetia > Treponematales > UBA12059 > SZUA-370. The sequence goes on from JAHIWG010000017.1 coordinate 74,157, forward strand.
TCGCGTTTCCGATGGGCGTACTGTGCGTCCTCGGCTTCGTGAACGTGAGCGACCTCGACTACGGCTTCAGGATCGCCTACATGTTCATCTCCTATGTCCTGTACGAGGCGATGTATACCTGCGTCAACGTCCCGTTCGGCAGCCTTTCAAGCGTCATGACGGACGATATCAACCAGCGCACCGCCCTGTCGCGCTACCGCGCGTTGGGCGGTACCATCTTCATGACCGTCATCGTTATCGTCGGACCTCTCGTGCTGTACGTCAATAACCAGCCCGTAGCCGGTCGCTTCCTGATGCTAGCCTCCGTCTGCGCCATGATAGGCGTGCTCTGCCTGCTGCTTTCGAGCGCCTGGTGCAAAGAGCGCGTCTCCCTCCCGCAACGAGAGGAGAAAATAAAACTTAATTACCTGCATGTGCTCAAGGAGATTTCTAGGAACAGAGCCCTCCTCGGGATGATGTTCGCGAGCCTCGTCGTCATAATCGGCGCCTCGGTCACCAACGGCCTCAACACCTACATGTTCAGGGACTACTTCGGAAACGTAAAGCTCATGGCCGTCTCGGGCATGCTCAGCACCGTATTCGCCCTCATCGCCTTCTTCGGCACCCAGCCCGTGGCGAAGAGACTCGGCAAGAAGGAGTGGAGCGTCTACGGTTGCACCTTCTCAGCCCTAGTGTTCGCGGCCCTCTTCCTTTTCCCGATCAAGAATCCCATGCTCTTCATCGCCGTGAACGGAATGTGCTATCTCGGGGCCAGCGGCCTGCAGATACTGGTCTGGGCGATGGTCAACGACGCGATCGACTATCACGAGCTCAGGACCGGAAAGCGGAACGAAGGCATCGTCTATTCCACCTATACCTTCTTCAGGAAGCTCGCGGGCGCTGTTTCGGGAAGCCTGAGCAGCTTCGTGCTCGCGATGATCGGCTATAACGTGGCGGCGAAGGTTCAGGACGTCTCGGTCACCCAGAGCCTGTGGAAGGCCTATACGGGAGTCTACGTCCTTGGATACGGCCTGGCGGTAGCCATCCTGCTCCTGGTCTATCCGCTCACCAAGCAAAAGACACAACAGATGCACGACGAGCTCGCCAAGAAGCGCGCGGCCAAGCTGGAAAGTATCGCCTAGCGCGCCTTAGCCTGAGACGGTAGGCTGGAAAGAGTAGCGAAGTTAGTATGAGAACCATACAGGTCGAGTTTGATAACAGGAATGGTCATACCCTACGGGGCACGGTCAACCTTCCCGACGATGTCAGTCATCCACTAACAGTGATCAACCTGCATGGTTTCGGGGGAAGCAGGTCTGGCTATAAATATTCCCACACGCACCTGGCAAGGGAACTGGCGAGGAATGGCATAGCCTGCGTGCGCTTCGATTTCTTCGGAAACGCGGAAAGCGACGGGGAGTTCCACGAGCACACCTTCACCAGCCAGCTCGAGGATACCGAGGACATATGCGCGTGGGTTCTTTCCGAAAAAATAGCGATTGCCGGGCGGGTCGTACTATCCGGCCAGAGCCTAGGCGGTTTAGTGGCCGCGAGCGCTGCGCCAAGAGTTCAGCCTCTGGCGCTCATCCTGATGTGCCCCGGCGCGGCGATGTGGCAAGGCTGCAGGGAAAGGGCCGATCAGATGAGGAACGCCGGTATCGAGTACGCAGACGTGGATGGGAACAGGTTCGGGACCGCCTTCAATTACGACCTCGCAGGATACGCCCCCTACGAGGTAGCGAAGGGCTATCACGGAAACGTGCTCATCGTCCGCGGTACCGATGACAACCTTGTCGATGAAGCCTCCTGCAGGCGTTACCTGGAGGTTTACGGAGACGCGGCGACTTATGTCCCCGTCGCGGGAGGCAACCATAATTTCTCGAGCATCCCGGCCAGGGAAGCATGCGAGAGGGCGATACTGGCATTCCTCGGCCAATACAAGTTGCGATAGGGCGGGGGCCACAGGTCCCCGCCGCCACTCCCCGGACGAATATGCGGTGCGGAGCTCAGTCTGGAGGCCGCACTCGATCAGCTGAGGTCCGGCATCATTTAGAGCCTGCGTTCAAAGGATACAGGCCGGCAACGCTGATACGCTCTAGCCCCTATTGGAAACAGCGACGGCGTAAAAAAACGGAGGGCGCCTGGAATACATACGGCTAGCCTCGGCCCGAGTAGGGGATAACGCGCGAGCCCGTATCGGGTTCGAAAACGCGCCCAAAATCGACCCGGCCAACCTTAACGCGTATTTCAACCTGGCCTCGGTCTTCACTATGAATAAAGATAACGCCGCGGCGCTAAGGCTTTACCAGTAACTGAAAAAACAGGTATCGGACTCGGCCACGGGTAGCGCTCAGGCGAGCCGGCTTAAAATGTACATAAACCTGGCCAGGACATATAATGAACTAGTCAACAAGGCGGCCGCTAAGGAATCGTATCAAGAAGCGAAGGCCCTGGATCCCAAGTAGGCTCTTGCTGACGCTTACCTGGAAGGCGGCGGTAAATAGCGTCCGCCTAGTCGGGGCGCACCGGACCTAGTTGGCAGAAGCCGTCGCTTTGGTATTTTCGCGAACTCTCTATAGAATCCAAGCCATGTCCGATACTCGCTCGACCGCCGGTCATGAGGCGTAGCGTGATTGGAGACCGTCACGTACGGTTACGAGAGGTGCCAGGAAGGAAATTCCCTCTTCCCCCTGGCTTAAGATGAGCCCTCGGCAAGGTTAACGCCCTTAAGCTACTCTCCTAGCGAGCTAGCCGCCCCGCTTCCCGGGATATGCTTTTAGCGCCCAGCGTAGTTATAAAGTCCTTTATAATCGCGAGCGCGGCGCTCAGTTTCTCTCGTTCCAAGGCCGCCGCCTGGCCGGTCCGGCCATAGTCGAATAAGATTCGGTCGATCGGAGTTAACGATCCGGCCGCGTCGAGTAGTATATTGTCACTATGACGATAGAAGCGACTAAGGGGAGAAGCATGGGCAAGAGGGTTATGATCCTGTCGGCGAGCGCGGGCAGCGGCCACGTGAAGGCGGCCCAGGCCGTAGAGGAGGCTTGCAGGACTGATCCGAGGGTTTCGGACGTCCTCAACCTGGACGCGCTCGAATATACTAACGATATATTCCAGCAGATATACTCCAAGGGTTACCTGGAGGCGGTGAAGAACGCCCCCGAGCTATGGGCGATGGCCTACGATAATATGGACAAGCCCTGGGAGAAGACGCTCTTCTACTCGGTCATCCATAGGATAAATAGCCAGCCGCTCGTCAGGAAGATTGTGGAATACGATCCCGACATCTGCATCTGCACCAACATGATGCCGGCGGACATTGTAGCCCACCTGATCCAGCAGGATAAGGTCCATTGCAACCTAGGCATAGTCGTTACCGACTTCTACGTCCACGCGCTCTGGCTCGAGGAGGTATTCACCCGGTATTTCGTCCCCAAGCAGGAGAATAAGTACCACCTGTCCCGGCTGGGCCTCCCGTCCGATAGGATAGTCGTCTCGGGAATCCCGGTGCTCGAGCGCTTCTCGGCCGATATGCCGAAGCCGGAATTGCTCCGGAAGCACGGGCTCGACCCCGACCTCCCTCTCGTCCTCCTGTCGGCCGGCGCGTTCGGGCTCCTCAAGGCCGAGACCATCCACAAGATACTCGAGCAGATAAAGTCCCGATGCCAGATCGTCGTCATCTGCGGGAAGAACGCCTCTCTCAAGTCGAGGCTGGAGAAATTGATAGAGGCGTCAGAAGGCGGAAACCTGCATAAGTACCTAGTAGAAGGCTATACGGATAGCATGCACGAATTCCTGAGGCTCGCGGACGTTTTTATAGGAAAGCCGGGCGGGCTGACGACGAGCGAGTGCCTCGTATCCGGCGTGCCCATGGTGATATGGGATCCCATACCCGGCCAGGAGCAGTACAACGCGTACTACCTGCTCGAGAACGGCGTGGGCGTGCTGCCCGATAACGCCATCACCATCGGTTTCAAGGTAGACCAGCTGCTGGCCGACCCGGAGCGGCTTTCCGCTATGAAGGCTCGCGCCAAGGCGATATCCCACCCCTTCGCGGCCCGCGTGGTCGTCGACGAGATGCTGAAGAACGAGGACGAGACGCCCGTACGGCCGTTCAAGAAGACGCCGTGACGCCGTATCGATCATCGCCTTCGATCGGAGCGGTCAATGCATAGAGTCGGTTTCATAGCGTCGCTCATCATCGGCCTAGCGGCGGCGCCGATAGTATCATCGGCCCAAGGATCAGGGAGCGGACCCGTCGCCGGCGCCATCGGCGAATGGGACGGGAACCGCGTCGTCGCGACGATCTACGGCCGGGCGCGCGGAAGAGCCGATAGGGACGGTACCTTATCGTGGCTGGGCCTGCCTTACGCTAGGCCCCCGGTAGGAGAGCTGCGATGGAAGGCCCCGCAGGAGCCGCTAGCTTGGAAGGGCGTGCGCGAGGCTCGCTCCTTCGGCCGATCAGCGCCGCAGTTCCTCCCGTTCATAGGCGCGATAAGCGGATCGGAGGACTGCCTCTACCTGAACGTATGGCGTCCCGACGGCCCGGAGGCGGGCCTGCCGGTCTACGTGTACGTCCATGGCGGGGGAAACTCCACGGGCGCGGCCAATATGGTCGAGGACTACTACGGCTACGGGGTCGCCTCCAAGTCCAATATGGTTTTCGTCTCCATGAACTATAGGCTGGGCCCGCTAGGCTGGTTCGTCGACGATAGCCTCCTCGCGGGGGCGGATCCGGCGAGCGCCTCGGGGAATTTCGGCACCCTCGACATAATCATGGCGCTAGAGTGGGTCAATCGGAACATATCCGCCTTCGGCGGGGATCCGGGCAACGTGACCATAGCCGGCGAGTCGGCGGGAGCCATGAACGCGCTGTCGATGCTCGTGTCGGACCGGGCGAGCGGCCTATTCCATAAGGCCGTGGTCGAATCGGCGTACAAGGGCACCGCTAGCGTCGCCCAGGCGCGCGAGGCGAGCTCCGGAGTGGTTGCGGCGCTCCTCGTAAAGAAGCGAAGGGCCAAGAGCCTAGACGAAGCCAGGAGCCTCGCCTCGGCCATGCCGCCCGCGGAGCTGGCGGCCTTCCTCCGCTCGGTCCCTGCGCGCGACATCATAGCCAGCCAGAAGGCGGGTTCCGTGGGCATGACCGGCTGGCCCAATATCGTCCGGGACGGGATCGTCATACCGGAGAACGGCTTCGACGCGTTCAGGACCGGCGAGTACCCTAATAAAGTGCCGCTCGTCATCGGTTCCAACAAGGAAGAGAATAAGATATTCCAATACTTCTCCGGTTCGCCGGACTGGAAGTCGGACCTGTACGGCAAGCTCGCGACCTACGGCGCGCTCCTATGGAAGGCCGAGGGCGTGGACGCCATCGCCGATTCCATCTCGGCCCTGCCCGATCACCCGCCCGTATACGTGTACCGCTTCGATTGGGGCGCGCCCGACGCCGAGGGCGAGAGCCCCCTGCCGGGCGCCTGGGGCCGGCGCCTCGGCGCCTTCCATGCGGCGGAAGTTCCGTTCTTCCTAGGCACGCGGACTAGCCTGGGCCCGCTCTTCACCGCGAGGCTCTATACCGCGGCCAATAAGGCCGGGCGCGACTCCCTCCAGGCAGGTATCATGGCCTACCTGTCGTCGTTCGCCAGGACGGGCGATCCTAGCGCCCTCGCGTCGGGCCTGCCGGCCTGGCGGCCGAGGGGGGACGGCTCCTACGGCCTGTCGATGGACGCGCCGGGTAACGAGGCCGTATTCTCGCCCCTCGCGGCGGCCGTGACTAGGGAATCGGTCCTGGCCAGGCTCGCCGAGGAGGAGCCGCCGGAGATCAGGGCCGCCGTCCTGGAGAGGGTAAGGGAGTAAAAAAAAGAGCGCCCGGCGTCACGCCGAGCGCTCCTCCGCGTACGAGCGGCTATCGCCTAGAGCTTGCCCATCGTGGCGACCATAACTGCCTTGATGGTATGGAGGCGGTTCTCGGCCTCGTCGAAGACGACCGAGTGGCGGCTGCGGAATACCTCGTCCGTCACTTCCTGCTCCATGACGCCGTGCTCCTTGCCGACCGCGCGGCCGACCTCGGTGTCCTGGTCGTGGAAGGCGGGGAGGCAATGGAGGAAGATGCAGTCGGGGTTGCCGGTCTTCTTAATGAAGTCCATCGTGACGCGATAGTCCTTGAGCTGCTTGATGCGCTCGGCGAACTTGGCTTCCTCGCCCATGGAGACCCATACGTCCGTATAGAGGACGTCCGCGCCCTTCAGGGCCTCGTCGGCCTTGGAGATATCGAAGAACTCGATCCTGGCCCCGGTGGCCTTGGCGACCTCCCTCATCTCGGCGGTGAGCTTCTCGTTGGGCCATAGCTCCTTGGGGGCGAGCGCGACGAAATGGAGGCCCATCTTGGCGGAGCCTATCATCAGGGCGTTGCCCATGTTATTGCGCGCGTCGCCGCAATAGACCATCTTGACCTTGGACAGGGGCTTGGCGACGTGCTCCTCTATGGTCAGGAGGTCGGCCAGGATCTGGGTGGGGTGGTCGTCGTCGGTCAGGCCGTTCCAGACCGGGACGCCGGAGTATTTCGCCAGGTCCTCGACTAGCTTCTGGGAGAAGCCGCGATACTGGATGCCGTCGTACATGCGCCCGAGTACCTTGGCGGTATCCTCGACCGACTCCTTCTTGCCCATCTGGCTGTTCGTGAGGAAGGTCGCGTTGCCGCCCTCGTCCCAGCAGGCGGTCTCGAAGGCGCAGCGGGTGCGCGTCGAGGCCTTGTCGAAAATGAGCACTATGTTCTTGCGGTCCAGGAGATCGCCCCTGACGCCGGCGCGCTTCTTGGCCTTGAGGTCGGCCGATAAATCGAGCATGTAGCGGATCTCTTCGGGGCTAAAATCCTTGAGCGTAAGGAAGCTTCTTCCTTTTAGGTTGACGGGCATTAGTATCCTCCTACTCCTGCGGTATAGCACTCGAGCGGGGCGTGGTCAAGAGACGGCGCGTATGCGACGGCGCAGTATAAAAATACCGGGTCCGATCCGGGTCATGCGCCTAGCGAGGGCGCCGCGGCCGCGAGCCTGGCCCAGTCGGGCGCGGGAAGGTCGCGCGGGAACAGCCCGTCTATCCTAATAAGGACGAGCCCGTGTATGTAGGCCCACGCGGCGACCGCCGCGTCGACGTCGAGGCTCGGTTCCGTTCCGGGGTCGCTTCGGACTTTCCTAAGCGCCTCGGCCAGCATGAGTAGCGATTTCCTCGCCCAGGGCGTCGATCCATCCGGCAACCTGCACAGAAGGGGCGAATTCATCAGGCGATAGAGCGACGGTCGCGCGACGGCGAACTCCATATAGGCGGCTCCCATGGATGCTATACGCTCGGTTCCGGCGACGTCGGCCCGCTCCAAGTCAATGCAGAGTAGCCTGAATCCCTCGTCGGCCAGGGCGCCGAGATAGGCCTCCTTATCGCTGAAGTGGCGATAGGGCGCGGCCTTCGATACCCCGGCTTTATCAGCGAGCGACCTGAGGCTTATCCCCTCCGTGCCGGCGGTCTCGATAGACTCGAGCCCGAGGCGGAGCAGCTCCTCCCTGAGGTGTCCATGATGGTATTGGTCGTTTTTCTTCATATTTTCCCCGCTCGCGCCTAAAATAATATCATACGTATGTTGGCAACGACAACATGCTTTAGTATAATGTAGGCGATGACAACAATGGATCGTCGCGGCCTGGAGCCGCAAAGGAGCGTCGCATGAGAATATCAAGGATAATTTTATCGGCCTCGCTCGGGATAGCCTTGGCCTCGGGCGCTTCCTCATGCGCCGGTACGGCCTCGCCGAAGCCGTCCTCCGGTACGAGGACCGGCCCCAGGTTCGTCCTGAGCCTGGAGCCCGGCCCGGAGTACGCGAAGACCATGGGCTTCTTCCCTTTCGCGTATACCGTGTGGCCTCAGGTCGCGGCATGGCTAGAGACGAGCGACGGGGCCTTCATTGGAACGCTGTACGTTACCTCGAGGGGCGATCGCGGCGAGTGGAGGGCGGCTCCAAAGGCGGGGCGTCCCGAGGCGCTCCCCGTATGGAACCGCCTGCGGGAAAGCTCCACCGACGCGGTATCCTCGGCGACGACTACCGAATCGTCGATTAACTTCGGGAGCGGAGCGGCCGCGGGCCTAGTCCCGGGAACGTACGTCATAAAGCTGGAGACGAATCGGTCCTACGACTGGAACGCCGCGTACACGAAGGACAATTCCGGCGTCAACGGTCAGCCGTCGATAGTCTATCGGGCCGAGCTCATCGTCGGCGCGGGGATGAGCGAGGCGGAGTTCGTTCCGATAGGAACGGGCGCGGTGGACGGCGCAGACGGCGATATCCGCCCTGGCTTAGTCGGCGTCGACAGCGCGCTACGCCTCTTCTCGAGTATGAAGGCGTCGTACCTGACGGAGTAGCGGGGAACGACGCCGAGCCGGCCTTAAGAGCTCAGGCCGGCCCGCGGAAAAACGCTACTTAGGCTCGGCGCCCTCGGTCTTGGGGCCCTTGAGGGAGTAGAGGAAGCGCTTTATCTTCTGCGTGGGGGTCTTCTCGAAGGGTTCGTGATGGAGGATAACCTTGGAGACCTTGCTGAACGCCGCGAGGCCCGAGTTGACTTCCTTGCGCACGAATTCCAGCAACTCCGCGGAAGCCTGCTCGAAATCCTCGATGCTGTCCTTATACTTGGCCTTGAGGTCGTCGATGACTTCCTGCTTCAGCTGGACGAGGGCGGTCAGGGTCGAGCCCTCGCCCATGACGAGCGATTCGGCGACGTACGCCGACTTGTTGATCATGGCCTCTATCTCCTCGGGATAGATATTCTCTCCCGAGGCGCCGAGTATCATCGTCTTCAGGCGGCCCCTGATGAAGAGCCTTCCCTTCGCGTCGAATATTCCCAGGTCTCCCGTGCGGAACCAGCCGTCTTCCGTGAAGACCTCCTTGGTCTTCTCGGCGTCCTTGAAGTAGCCTTTCATGACGTTAGGGCCGCGGACCTGGATCTCTCCTTCCCCGGTATCGGGCTTAGGGTCGGCGATGCGCATGTCGACGCCCCTGAGCGCGGGGCCCGTCGAGCGAAGGGTCGTGTGATGGGGGGCGCTGCCCGCTATGAGCGGAGAGGTCTCGGTGAGCCCGTATCCTATGGCGTACGCGAAGCGGGCGTCGAGGAGGAACGCTTCCACGTCGGGCGCGACGGCGGAACCGCCTATGCCGAAGAATCTAATCCTCCCTCCGAACGTCTTCTTGAGCTTGATCCCCGCCAGGCGGTGGAGGAGGGGCCTCAGGCTCTCGTGCTTATACGGCCCCATCTTCTGCAAGGCGGGGAGCACGCTGGCCCTGTATATCTTCTCGATTATTAGCGGGACCGACAGCATGATTGTCGGCCTGACCTTCTTAAGCGCGGGCAGGAGCACCGAAGCCACGGGCGGCTTGTCGAGGTACCAGTTCGAGGAGCCCTGGGCGATGCCGTTCAAGAGGCCGAGGGTGCACTCGTAGGTGTGCGCCAGCGGCAGGATGGACAGGAACCGGTCGGTACGGTGCATCCTGATGATGGACCGAGACGCGACGACGTTGGATACGAGGTTCTTATGGGAAAGCATCACGCCCTTGGAGTTGCCTGTGGTACCCGAGGTATAGAGCACCGCCGCGAGCGAGTCCTCGTCGAGGGGAGGGAAGGTCTCTTCTAGATTGGCCGACGCCGCCATCTTCCTCGCTTCCGGAGAGGCCAGGGACTCGATCGATATCGTCTCCCCGGGGAAGCCGGCTATCTTCTGCCTAAGCTTCTCCGAGACGACGACTACCTTGGCCTCGGAGTGCGCGATGATATTGGCTATCTGTTCGGGGTTGAAGTCGGTGAGGATAGGCACTATCACGTAGCCGGCGGCGGTAGCGCCGAGGTAGGCCACGCCCCATTCCGGCCTGTTCTCCGAAAGGAGTATGGCGCGGTCTCCCTTCGCGAGCCCGCTAGCCGCGAGGCGGCCGGCGAAAACGGAGGCGAGAGGCCCTAGATCCTTGTAGTGAACGACCGTAGAGCCGTCTACGGCGCATAGGGCGGGGCGCTCGGCGTAGGTCGCCGTGCTCTGGATTAAGACGTTGCGGAGCGTCTGGCTGGTTAAATTATACAAGGTAACCTTCCCTCATAGTAGATTGAAGATCGATAAACGATCGTTTTAGACAGGAAAACACGTAACTGTAGACAAAACAAAGATACTAAAGGTTGCGCGCCGCGACGATAATAATCGGGGATACTCTTCATTCCCCGGCAGTCTCTGTCGGACGTTATGTAGAGTAACCCGATTTAAGCGCTGGAGCTAGCCAAAATCAGGCGTTTTCCCCATTTCGCCGTCAGCGAGGCCTCGGGGCAGGCGACGTATAGCGTTTCCGGCCCGAAAGAGAGACTTCCTGGATTCCAAGCGGGCTCGCGTCGGAGGGGTCGAACCTGCGGAGCTCCGCAGGTCCATGGGCATCAGCACCCGGCTGTACTCGCCAAGGAGCCCTATCGCCCGCGGTTCATAGCGCATTACGTAGAAACCCGCGATATCGACGGCGGTATGCCGACTACCGCTAAACTAGGCCCGGACAGAGGCAATCGACGTCGTGCGCTTCGGATAATGAGGACCGGGGCCGAATTGAGGCACTGGAGCAAGCTATATTCTGGTGTATACTATCATTGAGTAGCCCTATTAATCGGAGTAGCGCATGACCCGAAACGCCTTTCCCGCAAGCCTCATGATTCGCGTCGCCACCTTGGCGGTACTGTCGCTATTCGGGGGGACGGCGTGGGGGGCACCCTATTCATGGGCTGATACGGGTGATGGCGACTGGAATAACGTGGCAAATTGGACTCCGATGGGTACGCCTGGAGTGAGCGATGATATAACCATTAATGGAGTTGGGCCTACAACCAACATCATTGCAGCGGTTAATTCCCTCAGCTTGGCCGTAGGGGCGACTTTTACGATTCCCGCCGCTGGCGTGACTGTTACAACGACTTTATCCAATGCAGGGGCTTTGACTTTAAACGGTAACTTAACAGTGAATGGTGATGCAACGCTCGCGACTATATCCGGAAGCAATTTTGATCTAATCATTGGTGGAAATGTAATCTTTAATGGACCTGTTACAGGTGTTTCGGTTATATCCATAACAGGCACGACGGACATTAACACTGCGACTCTCACAACGAGCGGCGCGCAGACGTACAACGACGCGGTGACGCTCGGGGCGAACACGGTGCTGAGCGGTACGGCGATCGGGTTCGCTGGAACGGTGAACGCCGACCTCGCGGCGAACAACAGGACGCTAACGGTGAACGGGAGCGGCGCTACCACGTTCGGGGGAGCGGTCGGAGCGACGCAGAGCCTCTTGTCCCTGACTACCGACGCCGCAGGCACCGTGGTACTGAACGGAGGCGCGGTGACGAC
>JAHIWG010000143.1 GCA_018816345.1 Spirochaetota bacterium
GGCCGGTCCAGCGGCGGCGGCCTCTCCTTCCGCCGCCAACTGGTTCGCGGCCGCGCCCGCCGCGCCGAAGGACGGCGCCAAGCCGGCCATAGCCCCGTCCAAGGGCAACGATACCCGCGAGAAGTTCCGCGCGATGCTCCGCGACGGCCTCCTCGAGGACAAGGAAGTCGAGGTCCAGGTCTCCGCCCAGGCGGCCCCGAGCGTGGAGATGTTCGCGGGGCAGCAGATGGAGGACCTAGAGTCCGCCTTCTCCGGCATCGCGAGCATCTTCGGGGGCAAGAAGAAGAAGAAGGTCGTGTCCATCAAGGACGCCAGGCGCATAATCCTCGAGGAGGAGTCAGAGCGCCTGGTCGACAAGGACCGGGCCTCCGCGGAAGCCCGGGAGCGCGTCGAGCAGTCCGGCATCGTGTTCATAGACGAGATAGACAAGATAGCGACGCGCGAGGGCCGCTCCGGCGGCATGGACGTGTCGCGCGAGGGCGTGCAGCGGGATATCCTGCCCATCGTGGAAGGCTCCAAGGTCAATACGAAGTACGGCGTCGTCGATACGACGCACGTGCTTTTCATAGCGGCCGGGGCCTTCAACGTCAGCAAGCCTTCCGACCTGATCCCGGAGCTCCAGGGCCGCTTCCCCATACGCGTAGAGCTCGAGGCCCTGTCGGCGTCGGATTTCGTGCGCATTCTCACGGAGCCCGAGAACGCCCTCGTCACTCAATACTGCCAGCTGCTCAGCACCGAAGGAGTCGAGCTGGTCTTCGAGTCGGCCGCCGTGGAGCGGCTCGCGTCGATCGCCGAGAAGGCCAACTCCAGGACCGAGAACATAGGCGCGAGGCGCCTCCATACCATCATGGAGCGCCTGCTCGAGGACGTCTCCTTCGACGCGCCGGAGATGTCGGGCCAGAGGGTCGATATCACGCCCGATTTCGTCGAGGGCCGCTTCAAGGGCATATTCGAGTCCGAGGACCTCGCCAAGTTCATTCTATAGGGAATTCTAACGCAGAGACGCCGGGAAGATGAGAAGGAGGATGTTTGATGATGAATACGGGGCATGAAATAGCGTTCGCGTCCTATGCGCTACCTCGTCTTCTCTATGTCTCCGTGCAAATAAAAAAAACGTATAACAGCCCTGTCAGTATAGGCCGATAAGAAAAGGTGAGGGGCGCGCCGGGGAACGGCGGCCCTTGGGAGGTGGATCGATGCTCGAGGGAACGACCTTCGGTAAGACTGTAGAGCTCTTGCAGCGTAGCATGGACGTCTCCGTGATGCGCTACGGGGTCATCGCAAATAACGTCGCCAACGCCGACGTGCCCAACTTCAAGCGATCGGAGATCAACTTCGAGGCGTCGCTCAAGCGCGCCCTCGATACGGAGAAGAGCGAGCCCCGGCTCCAGCTCGCTACGAGCGAGGAGGGGCATATCGCGTCGTGGAAGCGGAGCGATTGGCGGGACGTGAGCCCCAGGCGCGTGCTCGATTACCTCTCGACCTCCAAGAACAACGGCAATAACGTCGACGCGGAGCAGGAATTCATGGACTCGATGCAGAACCAGCTACGCTATACGCTGATGACGCAGGCGATGGCCTTCGAGTTCAACCAGGTCAACCAGGTCCTTAAATAATATAAGGATTTCCTCGCACAGAGACACGGAGAAGATGAGGTAGGATGAAGATGGAACTGGAAACCAATAACAGTGGGATGGGAGACCGGATGAGACGTGTTTTCTATCTATTTACCGGTTTCTCTTCTCGTCCTCTCTGCGGCTCTGTGTTTAATTCCTCTAAGGAGGTAGCGTAATGGGAATGTTCACGAGCATCAACATAGCGGCGACGGGGATGACGGCGGAGAGGCTCCGCCAGGACGTCATCGCCGATAATATCGCCAACCAGTCGACGACCCGCACGCCCGAGGGCGGCGCCTTCCGCCGTAGCCGGGTCGTGCTCCGTCCCGTGACCGAGACTCCGTACTTCCGCCTTCCGTTCCTTCCCGACCAGTGGGACGGCGGCGCCGGGAACGGCGTGCGGGTATCTGAGATACAGAAGGACACGGCCTCCGAGACCCGGCTCGTCTACGACCCGACCCATCCCGACGCCATCAAGAACGGGCCTCGGGCCGGCTACGTCGAGTACCCTAACGTCAACGTCGTCACGGAGATGGTGGACCTGATCTCGGCGTCGCGGGCCTACGAGGCCAACGCGGCGATAGCCAACGGCGCCAAGGCCATGTTCATGAAGGCCCTCGAGATAGGCAGGTAGGCGATGTCGACGCTATTCGGTATCCCTAACGTCGCGAGCGCGATAGGCGTCCAATCGGTAGCCGGCTCGATGACCGGCCAGGCGCCGGTAGGCGGGGATAGGCTCAGGCTGTCCCGCCTCGACCCGAGGCATTTCGCTACCGGGGGCGGGACGCCCGCCCTCGGCCAGGAGCGGCCCGCGAGCTTCGAGGACGCGATGCTCAAGGCGATGGACGGCGTGAACGCGGCGCAGGCCGAAAGCTCCAACGCCATGGAGGCGATGCTCACGGACCCCGATTCCGTGGACGCCCACGACGTGACCATAGCGATGGCCAAGGCCAACATGTCCTTGAACATCACCCGTACGGTGCTCGACCGAGTGGTCAGGGCATGGAAGGATATTATCAATACGAGATGACGTCTCGGCCCTGACGGTCCGGCGTCGTTCGTTCTTCTGGGAGGGGGAACATGAACGAATGGCTTAAGAAGACTTTCGACAGGCTCAAGGCCCTCTGGGGCTCGTGGGGCCTCGTGCAGAAGCTCGTGCTCGCCGGCGTCGTCGTCGCCGCCATCGCGGGCATCGTGGTGCTGGTATCGGTGTCGGGCGCCCCGACGCAGATACGCCTCATAAACACGCCTATCAAGAGCGACGACGAACTGCGCCTCATCACCACCAGGCTCGACCAGGAGGGCGTTCCCTTCTCCATAGGCGAGGGCAACGTGCTCTACGTCAAGGACGAGGCCACGCGCTCGCGGGCCAACGCGATACTGATCCGGGAGGACCTCATACCCAAGGGGACAGACCCCTGGGCCGTGTTCTCCATCGACCGGTTCACCGTGACCGACTTCGAGCGCAACGTAAACCTCCGCAAGGCGATAATCCAGGAGGTCACGAAGCATATCGAGTCCATAGCCGACGTCGACAAGGTTAACGTCGTCATAGAGATCCCGGCCGACAAGCTGTTCGCCGAGGACCAGAAGCCGGTCACCGCGAGCATCATCCTCTACCCGAAGCCCGGTTCCGACATCTCGACGAACCGCAAGAAGCTCGAGGGCATACAGAAGATCATCCGCTTCGCGGTATCCGGCCTGACCGACGAGAATATTGTCATCACCGACCAGAACGGCCTCGTGCTCAACGATTTCGCCGGCCTCGAGGACTTCGACCGCATAGAGCGCACCAAGCGCGAGCAGCAGCTCGTCCAGCGGCAGGAGGCCTATTACCGCGCCGCCGTGCTCAAGGCCCTCCAGCAGATATACACCCCCGAGCGCGTGCGCGACCTCAACATCAAGATAGACATGGACATGAGCAAGAAGAGCGTGTCCACCGAGGAGCACTTCCCGTTCACGCTCAAGCCCGATAACCCGGTGACTCCGTACGACGACTCGGTGATACAGCCGTCGGTGACGCTCTCGACCGAGAAGACGAGCTACGAGTACCAGGGCACGGGGTTCAACCCCGAGGGGCCCGCGGGCATGGAAGGCCAGACGGCCCCGGCCTACAAGGACCTCCAGAACATGGTGGGCAAGGCCACCCAGACGCACGAGATCCAGAACGAGGCGCTCAACAAGCGCCAGAGCGTCGAGGAACGGTCCCCGACGATCGACCGCATGACCGTATCGGTAAATATCGACGGAGTGTGGAAGTGGAAGTATAATGACAAGGGCCTCCCCGTAGTGAGGGCGGAGGGCGGCATAGAGCGGGAGTACGTCCCCGTAGAGCAGGCCGACCTCGATTCCGCGGCGGCGCTCGTCCGCGACGCGATAGGCTACGATAGGGCGCGCGGCGACTCGGTCACCGTCCGCAATATCCAGTTCGATAGGAGCGCCCAGTTCAGGCTGGAGGACGAAGCCTTCCTGAGGCGGCAGCAGACTAACAGGATAGTGCTGTACTCGCTCATTGGAGTGGCCTTCCTGCTCGTCGCGTTCATAGTGTTCAGGCTCGCCTCGAGGGAGCTGGAGCGCCGACGGAGGATCTCGGAGGAGAAGCGGGCCCTGGAGCAGCAGATGCTCAGGGAGAACGCGATACGGCAGGCGGAAGAGCAGAACATCGAGGTGTCTATGTCCGTGGAGGAGCGCAAGCGGCTGGATCTCCAGGAGCACGCCATAAACATGGCCAAGGAGCACCCCGAGGACGTAGCCCAGCTCATCCGGACCTGGCTCAGGGAGGAGTGATCGATGCCTCAAGCCGCACCCGCGAAGGGAAAGCAGGCCGGAGCGGGGCCCTCGGGCTCGCAGGGCAAGAAGCCTAAGAGCGCCAAGGACCTTAACGGCCGGCAGAAAGCCGCCATCTTCCTCATAACCCTCGGGAGCGAGATATCCTCCGAGATATTCAAGCACCTGAGAGAGGACGAGATAGAGACGCTGACCTTCGAGATAGCGCGGCTCGAGAACGTGGAGCCCGAGCTCAAGGACGCCATCCTGATGGAGTTCCAGGAGCTGATGATGGCCAGCGAGTTCATCAGCTCGGGCGGCATCGACTACGCCCGCGAGCTCCTGGAGAAGGCCCTCGGGTCCCAGAAGGCGATAGACGTCATCAACCGCCTGACCAGTTCCCTCCAGGTCAGGCCCTTCGACTTCATTCGCCGTACCGACCCGGCCAACCTCCTCAACTTCATACAGACCGAGCACCCTCAGACCATAGCGCTCATACTGGCGTACCTGGAGCCCAACAAGGCCAGCTACATCCTGACGAAGCTGCCTAAGGAGCATCAGTCGGACGTCGCCAAGCGCATCGCGACCATGGACCGCACCTCGCCCGAGGTGCTACGCGAGGTCGAGCGGGTGCTCGAGAAGAAGCTGTCCACGCTGTCCAGCGAGGACTACACGGCCGCGGGAGGCGTCGACGCCATCGTCGAGATACTCAACCTCGCTGACCGCACGACGGAGAAGGGCATCCTCGAGGCGCTCGAGGAGGAGAATCCCGAGCTGGCCGAGGAGATCAAGAAGAAGATGTTCGTGTTCGAGGACATCGTCATGCTGGACAACCGCTCCATCCAGAAGGTCATCCGCGAGGTCGATACGCAGGACCTCACCCGGGCCCTCAAGGGCGTGGATACGGAGGTCCAGGAGAAGGTGTTCCAGAACGTGTCCAAGCGCGCCGCGCAGGCGCTCAAGGAGGACATGGAGTATATGGGGCCGGTCCGCATCAAGGACGTCGAGGAAGCCCAGCAGAAGATAGTCGCGGTAATCCGCCACCTCGAGGACACGGGCGAGATAATAATCGCCCGCGGCGAGGACGACCAGCTCATTCAGTAAAGGTAGCGTATGGCCAAGACCGTATTCAGGCCCCAGGAGACAGTTCGCCTCGCAAGCGCCTTCGTGCTCAGCACGCCGGGGGGCGAGGCCGTAGTCGAGGAGCTCGAGGACGCCGCGCCCACCATGGAGTACGAGGGCCCGACCGCCGACGACCTCCGCCGCGAGGCCGAGCTCTATAAGCAGAACTGGGAGCGCGAGAAGGAGGCCATGATAGCCGCCGCCCGCGCGGAGGCCCAGGACATCGTCGCCAAGGCGGAGGCCGCGGCCTTCGAGGAAGTGAAGCGCAAGAACGACCAGGCGCTCAAGATACGGCGCGAGGCCGAGTCCGCCGCCGAGAAGGCCCTGCGCGAGGCCGAGGCCAAGATCCAGGCCTTCGAGGCCCAGGCGAAGGCCAGGGTCGACGAGGTGACCAAGGAGGCCCACAAGGAGGGCTTCGACCAGGGGCGGGAGGAGGGCTTCAAGGAAGGCAAGCTCGAGGTCGAGCGGCTCGTGGACAGGCTCCACGTGATACTCGACCGAGCGATGGACAAGCGCGCCGAGATACTCGAGCAGACCGAGGCCCAGGTGGTGGAGCTCGTGCTCCTCATCGCCCGCAAGGTCGTCAAGACGATATCCGAGAACCAGAAGAACGTCGTGCTGTCCAATATCGCCCAGGCCCTGCGTAAGCTCAAGACGAGGAGCGACGTGATCGTGCGCGTCAACATCGCCGACCTGCAGCTGACCACGGAGCACGCCAAGGATTTCATAGAGGCCGCGGAGAACGCCAAGAAGCTCGCGATAGTGGAGGATTCCGGCGTAGACAGGGGCGGATGCATAATCGAGACGGATTTCGGCGAGATAGACGCGCGCATCCAGAGCCAGCTCCACGAGCTCGAGGAGAAGATCCTCGACATCTCGCCCATAAAGGCGCGGGGAAAGGCGCAGTAGGGCCGTGGACCTCATCGGTAAATACCTGGACGTCGTGGAGCGATCCGACCCCATCAAGTATACGGGCCGCGTCGTCAAGGTGCAGGGCCTCCTCGTGGAGAGCCACGGCCCGCAGGCGGTCGTGGGAGAGCTGTGCCAGATCCTGATCCCCAGGCTCGGCGCGGTGGCCTGGGCCGAGGTCGCCGGGCTCCGCGGCGAGACCGTGCAGCTGATGGCCTATTCCGGGCTGGACGGCATAGAGGTGGGCTGTACCGTCATAGCGACCGGCGAAATGCTCCGGGTGCCCGTCTCCGACAAGCTGCTCGGTAGGGTGCTCGACAGCATGGGCCGGCCTAGCGACGGCAAGGGGGACGTCGCGTCCCCCGACTACTATCCGGCCGTGGCGACGCCTCCCGACGCCATGACGCGCAAGCGCATCAAGACGCGCATAAGCTCCGGCGTGCGCTCCCTCGACGGCCTCCTCCCGCTCGGGAGGGGCCAGCGCATAGGCATCTTCGCCGGGTCGGGCGTGGGCAAGTCTACCCTGCTAGGGATGATGGCGCGCAACACAAACGCCGACGTCAACGTGATCGCCCTCATCGGGGAGCGCGGCCGCGAGGTCCGCGAATTCATCGAGAACGACCTCGGCGAGGAGGGGCTCGCCCGCTCCGTGCTGATCGTCTCGACCTCCGACACGCCTCCTCTGGCCCGCCTCCGAGGCGCCTACGTCGCGACCGCCGTCGCGGAGTATTTCAGGGACCTCGGCCTGGACGTGCTGCTGCTCTTCGACTCGGTGACGCGCTTCGCGCGCGCCCAGCGCGAGATAGGCCTGGCCATCGGCGAGCCGCCCACGACGCGGGGCTATACGCCGAGCGTCTTCGATTCGCTGCCTAAGCTCCTCGAGCGCTCGGGCACGTCCAAGACGGGGTCGATTACCGGCGTCTATACGATACTCGTCGACGGGGACGACATGGACGAGCCTATCGCCGACACGGTGAGGGGTATCCTCGACGGCCACGTCGTGCTGACGCGTAAGCTCGCGGAACGCTATCACTATCCCGCGGTCGACGTACTCAAGTCAATCTCGAGGCTCTCCCAAGCCGTCACGGGGCCTATCACGCAGAAGGCCATGGGCATAGTGCGGCGGCTCATGGCTACGTACGAGGAATCCGAGGACATGATCAACATCGGCGCCTACGTCAAGGGAACGAACCCCGGTATCGACGAGGCCATAGCCAAGCGCCAGGCCATCGAGGCCTTCCTCGTCCAGGCCGTCGACGAGAAGGCTCCCCTGGCCGATACCATGAGGCTCCTAGGCGAGATAGCCGGCTTGACCATCCCGCACGCCGAGCTCGCCGCGTTCGCGGAGCCCGAGCATAGGCCGGTACCGTCCAAGGCGGGCTCCGCCCAGGCGGAGGGCGGGGCATGAAGCGCTTCTCGTTCGGCCTGGAGAAGGTGCTCGAGCTGAGGGACTACGCTAAGCGGGTCGCGGAGGCCAGGCTGGCCGAGAAATCCGCGGCCTGCGAGCGTCTCGCCCTGTCGCTCGAGGCGAACGCCGGAGCCACGCTCGCGGCCTCGCGCGAGCGTTTCAGGCCCGGTACGGGAGCCGCCGACCATCGCGCGAGCGAGCTGTACGCGGTCCGACTCTCCCAGGAGCGCGATAGGCTGATGAAGGCGGCCGCCATGGCCGAGGCCCAGCGCGAGACCTCTAGGCTAGCGTACGTGGAGGCCAGCAAGTCGAGGGAAATCGTGTCGAAGCTCCGCGAGCGCGAGGAGGCGGCCTACTACAAGGCCGTCGGGCGCGAGGAGACGAAGAGCATGGACGACCTGGCGTCCGGCGCGCATTCTCGCGCCATGGGCGCCATCCACACAGAGAAGAACGTAGAGGGGTACCATGGCATCGTTCGGTAAGCGGCGCGTATTCGGCAGGGTTGTCGTCATGCTCATCATGATCCTCGCGCTCGTCATCGGCGGGCTGTTCTGGTTCGACTACCTAGGAGTCGTCGACGCTAAGTCGTTCTTCGCGCCGGCCCTCAGGCTAGCCGGCATAAAGACCCGTTCCGAGGGGGCCTTGCCGGCGGATTCCCCGACCCTTTTGGACGACGAGCGCTTCGAGAAGCAGCTGGCGGCCGTGGAGGCGATGCGGCAGGAACTGTCGGCGCGCGAGAAAGCCGCCGCCGAGAGGCAGTCGGCCGTCGAGGCCATGGCCCAGGAAATAGACGATAGGGCCAAGACTCTCGACGAAAGAGAGAATTCGTTCAAACAAATGGCGGAACGGTACGAGAATAGAAGAGCGAACGTCGAGCAAAACGCCCGATACCTGACCGGCATGCCCCCGGCGGACGCCGTGAAGATCCTGGCGGCCTCGGACGATCAGACGATCATCGACGTGTTGCGAGCCGTCGAGGAGATCGCTGCTCGGACCGGAGAGGCGTCCGTCGTCTCGTATTGGCTATCGCTGCTGCCCGCGGAGCGTTCGGCTACGCTGCAGCGCAAGATGAACGCGAAACCTGCGTCGTTAGACTAGCGCCTGATCGGCTCCTTTTAGGGCCGTCCGGCGCGGCCGGACGCGAAAGGAGCCTGCATAGATGCTGGCGCTACCACGTATCGTCGCCCCAGAAGGCGGTCTAGGGGCGGCTCATCGCTCCCCGCGCGCCTCGAAGTCGACTCTTCCCGTAGAGAGCCCGTTCCTTAAGCTGCTAGCCGGCCTACGATCGGGCAAGGCCGATCGCCCCGCCGGCGCGAACGCCGCCCCCGAGGCGAAGCTCGCTACCCGGTCGGTCTCGGCCGATACGCGCGCGGCCGGATCCGCCGCGGCGAGGGCGAACGGCGGGGCGGCCCTCGCCGAACGGAATCCTAACGGCGCCGCCAAGGCGGCGGGATCCGTCCGCGAGGCCCGCGAGGCCCGCGAGGCCGGTTCCAGGCTAGTCCCCAAGGCGGGCGCCGTCGACGGGGATCTCGCTCGGCACGCTACGCGTCGAACGGGGACTGAAAAATCGAATAAAGGCGCCTCCGACGGCATCGAAGCCTCTATGGCGGCGGGGGCGTCCCTCGCGGCCGCGCCTATGCCCAAGGGAACCGAGAAGGCGAACGCCCAGGCCTGGCGATCCTCCGCCGACGCCGACGCGAACCGGTCCGGGATCGAGACGCTAGGCGCCCATACGGAGCGCGGCAAGGACGGCGCCAAGGTCACCGTCATGGATATGCGGCTCAAGGCATCCCGTGAGCTCGCCTCCAAGCGGAACGAGACTAAGGCCGGCGCTCAGGGAGAGAGCCAGCAGGAGGCGACGAAGAGCGAGGTCCGAGGCGCGAGCCAGGATCCCTCGGCCCTAGCCGGCCGCGTTTTCTCCAGGGAAGACGGCCCCTCCGGCTCGCCAGCCCAGGCCCCCGCCGAGGCCGCGCCCGCCGCGCCCAAGAGCTTCGCCGAATCGCTCGCCACGCGCCTGCGCGACGGGGCCGCCGACATCGTGCGCTCGGCCCAGGTCGTGCTCCGGGACGGGGACTCCGGGATAATCCGCCTGCGCCTGGAGCCCGAATCGCTCGGAGGCGTCAAGATCGAGCTCAAAATGACCGAAAAGCAAATAAGCGGCAAGATAGTCGTAGAGTCCGACATAGCGGGCGACGCGTTCCGGGCGTCGATAGACGCGCTCAAGGACGCGTTCGCCGAGAGCGGGTTCGAGACGACGGCGCTCGAGGTAGAGGTCAGGAACGGCATGGCCTCGGGATCGGGGGAGGGCAGGGGCCGTAGGGAGGGCGACGAGAGCGCGGGGGCCTATCGGAGCCGCTCGCTCAGGGAGCTCTCCGAGGCGGTCCCCTCGCTATCGCAGCCCGGGCGCGAAGGCGCGCTCAACGTAATCGTGTAAGGTAAGGAGCGATCCATGGATATAGACCTAAGGATGAGCCAGGCGGACGCGGCGAGGACGAGGCTCCAGGTCGATACGCTCAATAAGGAGCTAGGCGGGGGCAAGGCCTTCAAGCCGGACCTGGATAAAGACGATTTCCTCAAGATCCTCATAACCCAGCTCCAGCATCAGGACCCGACGAACCCGATGCAGGATAAGGAATTCATAGCCCAGATGGCGCAGTTCTCGTCGCTCGAGCAGATGACCAATATGGCCACGAGCTTCGGGAAGCTGTCCAGCGTCCTGAATTCCAGCGAGGCCCAGTCCCTGCTAGGCAGGAACGTCGAGGTGCTCGAGGGCGACAAGGCGATCTACGGCAAGGTGTCGCAGGTCGTCCGCGGCGAATTCCCGCTCGTCATGGTCAACGGATCGTTCTATGACCTCGAGCAGGTCAGCAAAGTCGAAGAGTAAGGAGGCGCCGTTATGATGCGCTCGTTGTATTCAGGCGTAGCCGGCCTCCAGAACCACCAGGTCCGCATGGACGTGCTCGGCAACAACATCGCCAACGTGAACACCACCGGCTTCAAGAAGGGCCGGGCCAACTTCCAGGACCTTCTGTACCAACAGATGTCCGGCGCCGCCAGGCCGACCGACGAGGTCGGCGGCGTTAACCCAAAGGAAATAGGACTCGGTATGTCGATAGCATCGATAGACACGATCCATACGCAGGGCTCGCTCCAGACCACCGGGGTCATGACCGACCTCGCAATCCAGGGCAACGGATTCTTCGTGCTGGCCAAGGGCGAGCAGACCATGTTCACCCGCGCCGGAGCCTTCGGCCTCGACGCCGACGGCCGCCTGGTCAATCCGGGCAACGGCCTGCGCGTGCAGGGCTGGAACGCCCAGGTCGTCAACGGCGTCGAGGTCCTCAACACCTCGGGCGCCCTCGACGACCTCGTCATCCCGGTCGGCTCCAAGGATCCGGCCCGCGCCACCGAGCAGGTCTTCCTGGCCTGCAACCTAGACAAGCGCCTGCCGGAGATCCCCGAGGGCGCGGCCCTCGAGACGATCAGGCAGGGTACCTGGCGCGTCGAGGAGAAGGTCTACGATTCCTTCGGCAAGCAGCATATCCTGCGCGTCGAGTTCACCCGCGTGCCCGGCCAGCCCAATCAGTGGCAGGCTACCGTCAACGTGGATCCCGAGGCGGCCGCGCAGACTAACGCCGCGGTCGGGCTCAATCCCGAGGGGCTCCAGGGCAATACCTTCACCGTGGAATTCGACAACCTCGGTACGCTCCGCCGGATTACCGACGGGCAGGGCAACCCCTCCGCCGAGACCGGCCTGCTGTCGATGAACGTGGCGTTCGACGTGGCCGACGCGACCGCGGGAGAGGGCGGCGCCCCGACGAGGCAGACCTTCGCGCTGAACCTCGGGACGGCCGGCAGCGTGAGGAGCACCGTGACCCAGTTCGCCGAGGCGTCGAGCACCAAGGTCTTCGATCAGGACGGCTACGGCATGGGCTACCTCGAGAATTTCAAGATCGACCAGTCCGGCATGATCACCGCCGTCTACTCCAACGGGTCGACGAGGACGCTCGGTCAGGTAGCCCTGGCCAGCTTCACCAACCCCAACGGCCTCGAGAAGACCGGGGAGACCAACTTCGTCGCGTCGAACAACTCGGGCATGGCAAATATCGGGCCCTCGGGCATCGCGGGCAAGGGCAAGCTCATAGCAGGCGCCCTCGAGATGTCCAACGTGGACCTGGCCGAGCAGTTCACCGATATGATAGTGACTCAGCGCGGCTTCCAGGCCAACTCGAAGACCATACAGACGTCCGACCAGCTCCTTCAGGAGCTCCTGACGCTCAAGCGATAAGCGCGGGCGATCCTAGCGCACGGAGGCGACGATGATAACGCTGACTAGGCTGTCCGGCGACGAGTTCTGGCTCAACCCGCATCAGATCGAGTATATTGAGCGGGCGCACGATACGTCGATCGCGATGCTGTCCGGGAAGCGCGTCATCGTCCGGGAGACGGTGCCCGTCGTCATAGAGAAGATAGTCGAGTACCGTCGCCTCATTGGCGCGTTCAAGAACGAGGAGTAGGGGATGGATCTCGCTACTATTATTGGATTAGGCGCCGGATTCTTCTGTATAGTCGCGTCTATGTACGCCTCGGGCGGCGTGGTCACGACCTATCTCGACCCGGCCAGCGCCCTCATGACGATAGGCGGATCGTTCTTCGCCCTCCTCATGAACTACTCCATCAAGGACATGCTGGCGATATTCAAGATCATCGGCATGGCCTTCAAGGTGCCTGATTTCGGCGAGATGAAGATAGCCGAGTCCCTCCTGTCCCTCTCGGAACGCGCCAGGCGCGAGGGCATACTATCCCTGGAAGAGGAGATAGAGGGCGTGGAGAGCGCCTTCATGAAGCGCGGCCTGCGCATGGTGGTCGACTCGACCGATCCCGAGGTGATAAAGAACATCCTCGAGAACGAGCTTTCGCAGATGAACGACCGCCACGGCAAGTGGCTCAAGATGCTCGACCAGTGGGCCAAGCTGGCCCCGGGCATGGGCATGCTCGGCACCGTCCAGGGCCTCATAGCCATGATGAAGAACCTCGAGGACAAGAGCCGCATCGGCCCCAACATGGCCGTGGCCCTGATCACCACCTACTACGGCGCCATGATGGCGAACTTCCTCATCATGCCCCTCATGGGAAAGCTCGCGGGGCACGACGCCGCGGAGACTAAGGTCAGGGAGATGATCATCGAGGGCGTGCTTTCGATCCAGCAGGGCGATAACCCGCACATACTCCAGATGAAGCTCTCCTCGTACCTGTCGCCCGAGAGCCAGCGGAAGCTCGAAGAGCTTCACCCCGCCGCGTAAAGGATAGATGCATGGCGCGACAGAAGAAGAAACAGGAACTAGGCGGCCTCGCCGAATGGATAGTCACCTACGGAGACATGGTGACGCTCTTGCTGTGCTTCTTCGTCGCCCTCTTCGATATCACCGAGGTGGAGCCTGGGCAGATGACTCAGATGATATCGAGCCTCGCCAATATCGGCATGGGCTCCTCCACCGGAGGCAACTCCCTGTCCGTAGGCAAGCTCGCGGAGCTAGGCAACTCCATCAACAGCCTTCCCTCCATGGAGAAGGGCAAGATGCTCGCCACCGCCAAGAAGAAGGCCGTTTCATTGTTCCAGCCGGAGATCAAGTCGAACAAGGTGCGCATCAGCTCCGACGAGAGGGGCCTCGTCATATCGCTGGCGTCAGACGCGTTCTTCAGGCCGGCGAGCGCCGATATCAATATCGAAGAGACGAGGACCATGCTGGTGCGCATCTCGGAGCTCCTCAAGTCCGAGGAGCTCCGCGGCCGGAAATTCAGGATCGAGGGCCATACCGACTCGTCCTCGACCGACCCGGCCGGCCCGTGGCTGTCTAACTGGGAGCTCTCGACGGCCCGGGCCCTCGGCGTGCTCCATTACCTGAGCGATTTCGGCGTACCGGAGGATCGCTTCCAAGTCTCCGGGCTCGCGGCGACCGTGCCAGTCGCCGACGATTCGACCGAGGAAGGCCGCGCCTATAATAGGCGCGTCGATATAATCATCCTAGACGAAGGCCACCTGTGATGGCCGGAGGTAGCCTGCTATGAGCGACGATTTCGATAAGGGCGGACCCGATTTCTCCGATACGCCGGACGTCATAGAGAAGCCGAAGTCCAAAGGCGGCGGCAAGGCCATCCTCGGGCTCCTCAAGTGGATAGCCATAGGCCTCGGGGCGGTGATATTCATCATCGTCATAGTCGTCGTGACGGTGAGCCTCCTCAACCGCCAGGCTAAGCCGATGACTACCGTCCCGACCTCGGAGGAGTACCAGCGGGCTACGCCTATATGGGCCACCTTCACTTCCATCGACCAGATCACGACGAGCACCGTCGACAAGGAGCCCTGGTCGGTGATGGTAAAGCTCAACCTGGCCTACGACACGGCGGACAAGGATATCCAGAACGAGCTTACCGCCAGGAAGTACCAGATCCAGGACGCCCTGCGCAATTTCTTCAGCGCGAAGAAGATAGAAGCCCTCCTGCCCGAGCGGGAACGCGAGCTCAAGGAGGAGCTGCGGGAGATGCTAAACCGCATGCTTTCCAAGCCGGCCATAAAGGACGTGTATTTCCAGACGTTCGCGCGCAACCAGATGTAATTACCGCCGCCGCGCCCGATGACGCGGCGACGTTGCTAAAAGCGTTTTTCTATGCAATTATGTAAGGCGGAGTGAATAGATGACCGAAGTCCTTTCGCAGGACGAGATAGACCAGCTCCTCACCGCCATCAACGCCGGCGATACGTCATTGGAGACGGTCCAGTCGGCGACCGATTCCCGTAAGATAAAGATATACGACTTCAGGCGCCCGGATAAATTCTCCAAGGAGCAGATGCGTACCGTGCAGAACATGCACGAGACGTTCGCGCGCCTGACGACGACGAGCCTGTCCGCGTCGCTGCGTATCCTCGTGAACGTCCACGTCGCGTCCGTGGACCAGCTGACGTACGAGGAGTTCATCAGGTCCATCCCGACCACGACCACGCTCGCCGTCGTCAGCATGGACCCCCTGAAGGGCCAGATTATCCTCGAGATAGACCCGGCGGTCACGTTCACGATAATCGACCGGCTGTTCGGCGGGGCCGGCGAGGGCTCGAAGCTGACCCGAGAGCTGACCGATATAGAGCACTCGGTCATGGAAGGCATCATAGTAAAGATACTGGGCAACCTCCGCGAGGCCTGGACGCAGGTGATAGACCTCCGCCCGCGCCTGTCTCAGATAGAGGTCAACCCGCAGTTCGCGCAGATCGTGCCCCCTACCGAGATGGTCGTGCTCGTGACCCTCGAGACCAAGATAGGCGACGTGGAGGGCATGATGAACCTCTGCATCCCCTACCTGACCATCGAGCCGATCATCTCCAAGCTGTCCGCCCAGTACTGGTACTCGTCGGTACGCCGCGGGGCCACGACCGAGAACCTCAATATACTCAAGGAGAAGCTGTCCACGATCGACGTGCCGGTAATAGCGGAGATAGGCCGCATACAGGTTACCGTGAGGGACGTGCTCAACCTGAACCTAGGCGATATCATCAGGCTCTATAACGTCAAGGTAGACGATCCCATGGTGCTCAACGTTGGCAATAAGAAGAAATTCCTGTGCCGCCCGGGAGTCATCGGCAAGAAGATGGCTGTCCAGATCAGCAAGAAGCTCGAGGAGCTCGGCCAGGAAGAATACGAGGAACTGGCCGCGGAAGGTGAGGATTCATATGAGTGACGGCGCTCTCTCCCAGGACGAGATAGATTCCCTGCTAGCGGGACTCGATCCTAGCGCGGGCGGCTCTCCGTCCCCGAAGTCTTCCCCGGCCGGGCTGTCGGAGCCTGAGCTGCAGTCGTTCGGCGGCATACTGGCCGGCCTCTCCGATACGCACGCCCAGACGGTATCCATGATGACGGGGAAGGACGCGACCTTCTCGTCGGCCCGGACGGATTCCACGACGAGGGACGGCATGCTGCCGTCCCTGCCCGACGAGGTCCTGGCGGTCAAGATAGACATGGTCGGCGGCATCCCCGGCGATCACCTGTTCCTCGTGCCTAAGGATACGGCCGTCAAGATAGCCTCGCTGGCGAACCAGGACGAGAGCCTGGCCGACCTCGACGACATGGCCATCTCCGTCGTCTCGGAATGCATCTCGAGCCTCACGGGCTCGGCTATTAACGCGTTCACCGAGAAGTCCGGCAACCGTTCCATACAGTCCGACGTCGCCGACGGGGCCTTCGGCCCCAAGGCCATCGCCCGGCTCCCCGCCGGAGACTTCGTCCGCGTATCCTACGAGCTGACCATCGACGGATCGCCCTATAAACTCTGGGAGATTTATT
This sequence comes from Spirochaetota bacterium, assembly GCA_018816345.1. Lineage (GTDB taxonomy): Bacteria > Spirochaetota > Spirochaetia > Treponematales > UBA12059 > SZUA-370. The sequence goes on from JAHIWG010000143.1 coordinate 16,155, forward strand.
CCCAGACGTTCGTCAAGGATATAGTCGTCGCGTCGGGAGGCGGAGCCCCCGCGCAGCAGCCCAGGGGCGGCGGCGGGATGCAGATGGGCGGCGGGATGCAGATGGGTAACCAGATGCCCCAGGGCGGAGGAGCGATGGGTATGCCTCAGATGGGGTATCAGCAGCCTATGTACCAGCAGCAGATGATGGGCCAGCAGGGCATGTATCCTTCCCCGGTCATGTCCCAGCCTAACGTCCAGCCGGTCCAGTTCGCTAACCTGGGCATGGGGCATCCCGGCCAGGAATCCGGCAATATCGGGCTCATCATGGACGTCTACATGGAGCTCACCGTGGAGCTCGGTAGGACGAAGAAGCTTATCAAGGATATCCTCGGTATCGGCGAGGGAACGATCATAGAGCTCGATAAGCTAGCGGGCGAGCCCGTAGATATATTAGTTAACCACAAGCTCATCGCCAAGGGCGAGGTCGTGGTGATCGACGAGAACTTCGGCGTGCGCGTTACCGAGATCGTCTCTCCCATGGAACGCATGGCGGACTTGAGCTAGGCGTCCGGGATTATCCGCCGCTTGGCGGTATTTCCTAATTCTCCATAGACTTGTTGCCTTTCCGGCCGCGGCAATGTACAATGGCGGCCGGAGGGGAAATGGACAAGGTCATCAGGCTCACGCTCGCCGCGTTCCTCGCAGCGGCAATCGCCGGAGCGGCGTTCGCTCAGCAGGCGCCGTCCGGCGGCCCCGCTTCCGGCTCTCCCGCAGTCGCGGCGACGACGGCATCCGCGGTCGACGAGACGACCCTCCCCTTGGCGGAGGGGCCCGCGGCCGCGCCGTCTTCCGGCGGCTCTTCCATCCTGCCTTATTTCTTCCGTATGGTACTGGTCCTCGCCCTGGTCATAGCCGCCATATACGGGCTGTACGCCTTGCTCAAGCGTTCGGCGAAGCCGGCCGCGAGCCAGGATTCGTACCTGCGGGTGCTCGCCTCGACTAACCTCGCCGTCGGGAGGACCCTCCACGTCGTATCGCTGGGCGATAAGGCCTGGCTCGTCGGCTCGACGGACTCGGCCGTCGGGCTCATTTCGGAGATCCAGGATAAGGAACTGATAGACGCCCTCGCGCTCCGCGCCGCCGAGGCCCCGGAGTCTCCGCGCAAGGATTTCGGCTCCATGCTAGGGGAGCTGCTCGGGAACAAAGGGAGGCGCAAGCCCAAGGCGCCCGACGCGATCGATTTTTTCAGCCGGCAGAAGGATCGCCTCAAGAAGTTCTAAGGGTCTCGCCGGCCTGGCGAGGTCCGTCGTCGTGGAGGAACGCGTGCGAAGAGCAATCTGCATACTAATAATGATAGCATCCGCGACCGGCGCATGGGCCCAGGCCTCGAGCGCGGGTACGTTCCCGGCTACCCCCGCGGATACCGCGAGGAGCGTGCCGATACCGCGCGCGACGCCTCCCCAGGGCGACTTCCCCGGCGGGGCCGCCTCTCCGACGACGGCGATACCTCGGAACCTTCCGGTCGTGCCCTTCGTCGACCTCTCGGTCCGCCAGCCGCAATCGGGTCGGGAAGTGGCCTTCAGCCTTCAGCTCCTCCTCCTGTTAACGGTCCTGTCGCTGGCGCCCAGCCTCATCATCCTCGTGACGAGCTTCCTGCGCGTATCCATAGTCCTCGATTTCGTTAAGCGGGCCCTCGCCCTGCAGCAGGTGCCCCCTAGCCAGGTCCTGATGGGAATCGCGCTCTTCCTGACCGTCTTCATCATGTGGCCTACCTTCGACGAGGTCTATACGCAGGCGGTGAAGCCGCTCGCCGACGGCCAGATAGGCATCGAGGAGGCGTATAGGGCCGCCGAGAAGCCGTTCCGGCTATTCATGTACTCGCAGATGCGGAGCGACCCGGAGAACATCAGGCTGTTCATGAGCATGCGGGGCCTTCCTAAGCCGAACTCGCTCGCCGACGTGCCGACCTACGTGCTCGTGCCATCGTTCATACTATCAGAGTTGACTATCGCCTTTAAGATTGGAATTCTCCTATACATCCCGTTCATCATCATCGATATGGTCGTGGCTTCGGTATTGATGTCGATGGGCATGATAATGCTGCCGCCTGTAATGATATCGACGCCGTTCAAGCTCATCCTCTTCGTGCTCGTGGACGGATGGAACCTCATGGCCAGGCAGCTTATCGAGTCGTTCATGAGGACTAGCTCGTGAACGTATCCCAAGCCGCCGCCCTCATGACCGACGCGGTCCTCCAGATAGTCATGCTGGCGGCGCCCGTCCTTTTGACGGCCCTGGTCGTCGGCCTTATAGTCAGCATCCTGCAGGCCACGACGAGCATCCAGGAGCAGACCCTCACCTTCGTGCCTAAGATCGCCGCAATCATGCTCGTGCTATCGCTGCTCGGTGGGTGGATGTTCACCAGCCTCGCCGAGTACACCAAGCGCCTCTTCGACATGATACCGGGCATGGCCGGATGAAGGGCCCGCGCGCGTGCTGAACGAGATAGTCGCGAACGCCGACCTATTCTTCGTTATCGCCGTCCGCGTGCTGGCCATGATAGAGACGGCGCCCCTTCTGTCGGGCGACGGAGTCCCGCAGGTAGCCAAGGTCGGGCTCGCGGGCTTCGCCGCGGCCGCGGTGTTCCCGTGGGTTCAGGAGGCCGGCTACGCCATGCCGGCGAACGCCGGAGCCTACGTGGCCATAGTCGCGGGCGAGGCCATGATCGGCATAATCATAGGCTTCTTCCTGACCATGGTATTCAACGCGTTCACGACGGCGGGGCAGTTCTTCTCCCTCCAGATGGGCTTCGGCGCGTCGGAGACCTACGATCCCCTGGCCCAGATCGAGATCCCGGTCGTAGGGCAGTTCCTTAACCTGATCGCTATGTTCGTATTCGTCTCCACGAGCGGCTTCCAGCGGCTCTTCATCATAGGCGTCAGGGGGAGCTTCCAGGCCATCCGGGCCGTCGACCTGCTCGCCAGGCGGGCCGATTTCATGGCCTACGTCGTAGGATCGCTCGGCGCCCTGTTCCAGAACGCGCTTATCCTGGCCTTCCCCATATTCGGGACGCTCCTGCTCGTCTCCGTAACGACCGGCCTCCTGTCGAAGGCGGCCCCGCAGATAAACCTTCTCACGGAAGGCTTCCCCATCTCTATCCTGGTCGCCTTCTTCCTGATGGCCACCGCCATGCCGTTCATGATCGAGGCCTTCTCGGGGCTAATCGATACGGGCTTCGAGAACGTGGCCGGCATACTCCAAGGCGGCGTCCGGGGAGCGGCGCCGTGACGCGCGGCTACGGGGATATCGCGCGAATCCACCTGCAGTGGTTCGCCCCCGAGGACGAGGGCAAGACCGAGGACCCGACCGAGTATAGGCTCAAGAAGGAGCGCGAGGAGGGCCGCGTCGCCAAGAGCCCCGACCTGGTGGCGGCCATAGGGCTCCTCTTGGCGGCGGTGGCCCTCGCTATCGTCGGGCCCTGGATGTTCGTCACGCTCAGGGACATGACTCGATGGTTCCTCACCGTCTCCATAGAGATAGATCCGACTACTGACGCCGCCCCGCTAGCCAGGGCCTTCCTGTCGTACTTCTCCAGGCTCGTCATCCCGATAGCCGCGGTCGCGATGGTCGCCGGCGTGTTCGGGAACGTGCTGCAAACGGGCTTCCTCTTCACGACCAAGCCCCTAAGGCCCGATTTCAAGAAGGTCGTGCCGAAATTCGGCCAGTACTTCAAGCGGACGCTCTTCTCGGGCGAGGCGGTATTCAATCTAGCCAAGTCGCTCTTCAAGATAGGCGTCATAGGAGTCGTCGCGTACCTGAACATCACCGCGGAGCTGCCTAGGCTGACGAGGCTGTATTCGTCGACGGTATGGAACTCCGCGGTATTCTTAGCCGGGGTCGTCATACGCATCATCATCGAGGCGGCCATACTCATGCTCGTCCTGGCCGTCCCCGATTACATATTCCAGCGCCAGCAGTTCAAGAAACGCCTCAAGATGACCAAGCAGGAGGTCAAGGAAGAGCGAAAGATGTTCGAGGGCGACCCCCTGGTGAAGGGGCGGCTCAAGGAGCGCATGCGGGAGATAATGTCCAAGAACATCGCGGTCAACGTGCCCAAGGCCGACGTCGTCGTCACGAACCCGACTCACTTCGCCATCGCGATCGAGTTCGACCCGCTCACGATGGCCGTGCCCACGGTGACGGCGAAGGGGGCCGACGAGATGGCCTTCAGGATACGCTCCATCGCCAAGGAAGCCGGCGTCCCGGTCATCGAGAATCGCCCGCTGGCTCGGGCCCTGTACGCGGAGGCCGAGGTCGGGGACGCGATCCCGGAAGCCTATTACGACGCCATATCCAAGGTGCTCGCCCACGTCGCGAGGATCGACAAGCGGGTCGCGGCCAAGTACGCCTCGATGGGCACCTGAGCCTCGGACGAGTCCCTCTACTCATTGTTGAATCGGCCTTTTTAGGGTAGGATAACGGAGCACCATGTCGGATAACAGGCGAGTACTCAAGGAAACGTTCACCACAAACCTCTCCGATTATACGGTATCGATAGCCGCCGTGGCCGTCGTGATGATGATCATCATCCCCCTGCCGACGGTCCTCCTCGACGTGCTCATGTCGCTTAACCTGGCCCTTGCCCTGCTGATCCTGCTCCTCGTCCTGTCGGCGAGGCGGGCCGTGGACTTCTCCATATTCCCGACGATGCTGCTCGTCACCACCATCTTCGGGCTGGCCCTCAATATCTCCTCGACGAGGCTGATCCTTAACAAGGGATCGACCTTCGACGGGCGGATCGTCCGCGCCTTCAGCACCTTCGTCGTGGGCTCTGGCGGTACCGAGGGCCTCGTCGTGGGCTTCATCATCTTCATAATCATCATCGCGGTCCAGGCCATCGTGATTACCAAGGGCGCGACGCGCATCGCCGAGGTCGCCGCCCGGTTCACCCTCGACGGCATGCCCGTCAAGCAGATGGCCATAGAGTCGGAATACAACTCGGGCGCCATAAGCGAGGAAGAGGCCCGCAAGCGCAAGGACGACGTCCAGCGCGAGGTCGATTTCTACGGGCAGATGGACGGCGCCAGCAAGTTCGTGTCCGGCAACGTGACGGTCGGCATATTCATAAGCGTCATCAACCTGATAGGCGGCTTCATCGTCGGCATGGTGCTCCATTCCGAGTCCTTCAATACCGCGCTCACGACGTACACGGCCCTGACGATAGGCGACGGCCTCGTGTCGCAGCTGCCCTCGCTCCTCATATCGATGGCGACGGGCATCATAGTCACGAGGGCCAACAGCCAGGGCACCTTCGGCTCCGAGGTCGCGTCGCAGTTCACGCAGAACGCCCGCATCTACTGGATAGGAGCCGCCGTGATGGTCGCGCTGGCCCTCCTGCCGGGCTTCCCGTGGTACGTCCTCATCCCACTGGCCGCGGCGATGGCGTACCTGGCCTGGAACCTCTCCAAGAAATCGGTCCTCGAGACTGATAAGGCCAAGCTCAGGGCTAGCGAGGGCTCCGCCAAGAAGCCGGAATCGCCGCAGGAGCTGTCGCCGGTCGTACCGCTCGACCCTATAAGCCTCGAGCTGGGCTACGGCCTCATACCGCTCGTCGACAAGGACAAGGGCGCCGAGCTCCTGGAGCGGGTAACGCGCATCCGCAAGGAGAGCGCCATAGACATGGGGCTCGTCGTGCCCCGCATACGCATAATCGACAACATGCGCCTCGAGCCGTCGGAGTATTGCTTCAAGATACGCGGAGTGGAGATAGGCCGCGGCATAATCCGCCTCGGCTACTACATGGCTATCAATCCCGGCGGCGTATCGGAGGAGATCCAGGGGGAGCGCGCCAAGGACCCGGCCTTCGGGTTGCCGGCGGTATGGATCTCGGAGGATATCAGGGACAAGGCCGAGCGGGCCGGCTATACGGTGGTAGACGCCCCGAGCATCGTGGCGACTCACCTCACGGAGATCCTGAAGCGCTACGCGGCCGAGATCCTGGGGCGCCAGGAGATCCAAGGCATGCTGGATACCCTCAAGAAGGACTATCCGGCCGTGGTGGAGGACGCCACGAAGCATCTGTCCCTCGGCGAGATACAGAAGGTGCTCCAGGGCCTCCTCCGGGAGCAGGTGTCGATCAGGAACCTCGTCGCCATCCTGGAGACGCTCGCGGACTACTCCGGCATCACCAAGGACCCGGGCTTCCTCGTGGAGAAGGCCAGGCAGTCGCTCGGCCGGCAGATATGCCTCCAGTACGCCGACCAGGACAAGGCTATAAGGGTGCTGACCATAGAGCCGGCCCTGGAGCAGAAGATCATCGACGCGAGGGTCGATACCCCCGGCGGGGCGATGTCGGCCCTGGAGCCGGCGGTGCAGAGGCAATGGATAAAGGCCTTGACGCTGGCCGTGGCGGCGGTGCAGAAGCAAGGGCACTTCCCGGTAGTGCTGTGCTCGGAGGCCGCCCGGGCCCTCGTCAAGTCGAGCACGGAACGGGAGATCCCCGACCTCGTCGTACTCTCCGTGCCGGAGATAGTGGCCGACGTCCAGGTAGAGGCCATTGGCGAGATTCGGATAGAAGGATAAAAGATGCAATACCTGGTAGAGCAAGGATCGAGCCATAGGGAGGTCCTGGAGAAGGTGCGCGCGCGCTACGGAGAGGCGGCCCAGGTCCTCAGCCATAGGACCGTGCGCTCCGGCGGCTTCCTGGGCCTGTTCGCGCGCGAGGGCGTCGAGATCACCTTCTACCTGAAGGACGACGCCGTCCGCGAGGGCGAGAAGAAGAAGGCCGATATCGAGGAGGAGAAGCGCAGGCTGCTCGATAGGGTGAGCCAGGAGCGGGCCATCCAGGAGGTCCTCTCCGAGGTACGCTCGCTCAAGGATACCATAGCCGAATCCGCCTCGAGGCCCGCGTCCCCCGAGGCGGACCACCCGACGCTCGAGGCCATAGACGAGATGCTCGCGGACAACGATTTCTCACCGTGGTATCGCTCGGAGCTCCTCTCCCGGGCCCGCGCCGAGTTCAGCCTCGACGCCCTGGACGAGCGCGACGCCGTGGAGCAGGCGGTCCTCGAATGGATAGGTGATACCGTCAAGATCCCGCCGGCGCCAAGGCCGGTGAAGCCCCGTGTGCTCGTGCTCGTCGGCCCGACAGGCGTAGGCAAGACGACGACGATAGCCAAGCTGGCCGCCCTGCACAGCCTGGGCATAGGCGGCCTGCCCGCGGGCACGGTGCGCATGATAACGATAGACAGCTATAGGATAGGCGCCGTAGAGCAGATAGAGAAGTACGCCGGCATCATGCGCGTCCCGGTATCGGTGGTCGAGACGGCCGGGGACCTCAGGCAGACGATAGCGATGTACCGCGAGACTGACCTGATCCTCGTAGACACCATAGGCAAGAGCCCGAGGGACGCGGTACGGCTCGCCGAGATGCAGCAGATACTCGACGCCTGCGGGCCTTCCGCCGAGGTCTACCTCGCCGTCGCGGCGACTACGAAGACCCAGGACATGCTCGATATCCTCAGGCAGTTCGAGCCGTTCCGGTACCGCGGCGTCGTCGTGACCAAGATGGACGAGACGGGCAGGGTAGGCAACGTGCTCTCCGTGCTCGCCGAGACCGATAAGGCGGTCGCCTGGATCACCGACGGCCAGAAAGTGCCCCAGGATATATCCCAGGCTAATCCGCTGCGATTCCTCATGAATCTCGAAGGTTTTAGGCCGAATCGACCGAAACTAGAAGAGAGATACGGGATGCGTTCGCGCTAGGCCGAGGGCGTCCCGAGTACCGCACGAATCCAGAACCTATGGGAGCCCGAGATAAGGCCCCGATGGAGAGACCCAATGGAAGACCAGGCGCAGAAGCTTCGCGAGTTGATGAGCACTAAGTCGCAGGGGCAGCAATCCGCTAAGAAGACCCGCGTCATCACCGTCGCTAGCGGCAAGGGCGGCGTCGGCAAGACGAACCTCTCAGTCAACCTCGCCATCGCCTACGCGCGAACCGGCAAGCGCGTCATGGTCATGGACGCCGACCTAGGCCTCGCCAACGTCAACATCATGCTCAATATGATACCCAAGTACAACCTGTACCACGTGATACGCAAGCAGAAGACCATGAAGGAGATAATCCTGGATACCGAGTACGGCATCCAGATCCTGGCCGGCGCCTCGGGCTTCTCGAAGATCGCCAATCTCGGCGAGGAGGAGCGTCAGAACTTCATCACCGACCTCTACGCGCTGACAAACGTCGATATAATTATAATAGACACGAGCGCGGGCGTATCGAACAACGTGCTCTCGTTCATAGCGGCGGCCGACGACGCCATAATCATCACTACGCCGGAGCCTACGGCCATTACCGACGCCTACGGCATAATCAAGATAATCGCTACCGAGGTCGAGAACCTTAACATCGGGCTGAAACTGGTGGTCAACCGCGTCAAGAACGTCACCGAGGGCCGGAAGGTAGCCGAGCGCATCATCAACATCTCCGGGCAGTTCCTCAACCTCAAGGTGGAGTACCTCGGCTGCATATACGAGGATCCAATCGTTCCGGCCTCGGTGCTCAAGCAGAAGCCGTTCATCGTCCAGGACCCGAAGTCGAAGGCCGCCATCTCGGTCCAGCACCTGGTAAGCCGGATAGAGAAGACGGAATTCGTCGACGACCGCGGAATAGGGCGCTTAATAAAGAAACTATTCGCCAAAGAGTAGCCCCGACCCCTCGGTACGAAGCCAAAGCTTGACGAGACAAGGGCTTATGCCTTAATCTTGCTGGCTATGGGAGGGTACTAAGACGGTGGACTCGAGTATTCGCGCGTCCGCCTTTGCGGGGCTCGGCGCGTTCGCCCTGTCGATAATAGTCGCCATGTTCTCTCGAGTCCCTCTCGGCGCGCTACTCGTGCGCGCCTTGCTGTCGGGTATAGGCTTCGCCGGCCTTATTTTCGGCGCTCAATGGATATTACGTCGATTCCTCCCGGAACTATTCGACGATCCGGCCCGTTCGCCCGCGCCCTCGACGGACGCGTTGTCGGGGACGATGGTCGATATAGTGCTGCCCGGCGGCGAGGAGGAGAGGCTAGAGCCGTCGTCCTCCGCCGCGGGCCCCAGGCCCGGCGACGCCGAGGCGCCGCGCCTAGACGCGATAGGAGCCGAGCCCCGGCCGACGGTCGATTCGGGCGACCTGCAGCGCGAGGTCGACGACCTCCGCTCTGACGCCCTGATAGCGAGCGATCCCATGGAGGCCGTTCGTTCGGGAAGCGTCGCGCCGCGGCCTTCCATAGCCCTTGACGAGTTAGATACCTTGCCCGACTTGGACGGATTCAGCGATTCGTTCACAGAAGGCCAGCCCGGCGAGATCGATACGTCGGGCTCACCCGGCGGAGGCTCCTCCCGGTTCGCGGGCGTCTCCGATACCATGCCGACGGCCGGCGATCCCGACCCAGGACGCGATCCGGTAGTACTGGCCAAGGCCGTGCAGACCTTACTGCGTAGAGACCAGAAAGGGCAATAATAAATGAATAATTCCCTGCTGGAGCACCACAGCGAAGAAGAGCTATGGGCTGCCTATAAGCAGCGCAAGGATCCGCTCATTCGCGAGTCGTTCATCAAGCAATACGCTCCATTAGTGAAATACGTCGCGGGCAAGGTAGCGGCCAACATGCCCGCTTCGGTAGAATTCGACGACCTGGTCGGGTTCGGGGTTTTCGGCCTCATCGACGCCATCGATAAATTCGATCCCGACAAGAACGTAAAATTCAAGACCTACGCCGTGACCCGCATCCGCGGGGCCATCTTCGACGAGCTCCGGAGCATCGACTGGGTGCCCCGCTCGGTCAGGCAGAAGACGAAGGAGATCGAGGAGGCCATCCTCGGCACCGAGGCCAAGCTAGGCAGGCCCGCGACCGATCAGGAGGTCGCGGAGACCCTTGGCCTCTCCGAGGACGAATTCGCCAAGACGATGCTCAAGATATCGAGCACCTCGGTCCTGTCCCTCAACGATATCTGGTATAGCGCCGACGACGCCGAGCATATGACCATAGGCGACAGCATCGAGAGCCCGACGAGCCTGAGCCCGGACTCCATGATAGAGCGGGACGAGATAAGGCGGGTAGTCGTAGAGGCCATCCAAGAGCTTCCCGACAAGGAGAAGAAGGTGCTCGTGCTGTACTACTACGAGGAGCTTACGCTCAAGGAGATAGGCAAGGTCCTCGAGGTCACCGAGTCCCGCATCAGCCAGCTGCATACCAAGGCCATACTGAGGCTCCGCGCCAAGCTAACCCATTACCGCAGGGGCATCGTCTAGATGGACGCGCGCATAGGCTTCGAGGCGGTACGAGAGCTGATGCGCCGCTACATGGACGAGGACGGCGATAAGCGCTCCGTGGTGGCCGAGGGCGCGACCGTGGAGGAGGCCCTCAAGAGCGCCGCCGTCCAGCTCGACTGCCCCGTCGCCCGCATCGAGTACGACGTACTCGAGAAGGGCATGCAGGGATTCATAGGCATAGGCAGCAAGCGGTGGAAGATAAGCGCCTACGAGGCGGCGGTCAAGAAGAAAGTCGAGGCGGAATTCGACGACTCCTTCGACGCAGGCTTCGACCTGCCGGTAGAGCTGAAGCCCCTGCAGCGCGACGTCGACGGCCAGGCCTTCGTGAGGCTCGCGTCCGACGGGGCCCTCCTCAAGGTCACCCCGCCCGTCGGCAAGGGGAAGAAGGCCAGCGAGAAGCTAGCCGTCGATAAGCTGCACGCCCGAGCCATCCGAGACTTCGACGAGGCTCTCGTAAAGGAGACTATCAAGGCCGCGAGTTCCGAGTGGGTCCACGTCGGCTCCTTCATCGCCAACCCCGCCGCCGACGCGCTTCTGACCGTGGAGCTGGGCTCTCAGGAGATGGAAGCCCGCGTCGTCATAACGCCGCCGCAGCCGGGCGGGTGCGACCTCTCCAAGGACGTGATACTGGCGTACCTGCGGAATAATAAAGTCGTCTTCGGCGTCATCGAGGAAGCGCTACAGGCGCTCGAGGACGCCCCCCGCTTCAAGGAGCCGATACTCGTCGCGCAGGGCCAGAAGCCGGTCAACGGCGAGGACGGGCGGATCCAGTTCATGTTCGAGACGGATAGGACGAAGCTGAACCTCGAGGAGAAGAACGGCAAGGTCGACTATAAGGAGCTCCACCTCGTCCAGAACGTCGTGGAGGGCCAGGCCCTCGCCCGAAAGATCCAGGCCCAGCAGGGCGTCCCGGGGAGGACCGTTACCGGGAAGCTCCTCCCGGCGAAGAACGGCAAGGATCTGCCGCTCCCCCTCGGGAAGAACGTCCACGCGAGCGACGACGGCCTCACGATCATCGCCGACGTGAACGGTGAGGCGACGTACATAAACAGCAAGATAAACGTGGAGACCGTATACACCATCGCCGGCGACGTGGACCTGAAGTCCGGCAACCAGTTCTTCCTGGGCACCATCGTGGTGGTGGGCAACGTCGAGGACGGCTTCTCCGTCAAGGCGACCGGCAATATCGAGGTGAGGGGAAACGTCGGCAAGGCGGAGATAAGCGCCGAGGGCGACGTCATCGTGCACCAGGGAATAACCGGCAAGGGAGCGGGGTCGGTGACGGCGGGCAAGAACGTATGGGCCAAGTTCATAGAGAACGCCAACGTGACCGCCGGCGAGAACGTCATCGTCCAGACGAGCATCATCAACTCCGAGGTCACGGCCGAGAAGCGCATCGTCTGCTCCGGGCAGAAGCACGCTTCCATCATCGGCGGCCGCTACCGGGCCTGCGAGGAGATCAACGCCAAGTCGATCGGCTCCCCCTCGGGCGGAGCGGAGACTATCCTCGAGGTCGGTAGCGATCCTAAGAGCAAGGCGAAGATGGACGAGATCGACTCGAAGCAGAAGGTCCTCCAGCGCCAGCTCGACGAGCTCGACAAGAACATCTACACGATGAACGAGACCAAGCGCCAGCGGAAGTCGCTTCCCGACGATAAGCAGGCCGTCCTGGACGAGCTCGTCCATAAGCGCGACGAGATCGGGGCGGAGGCCTCCGCCCTGAAGGCCGAGTACGATACCATCCAGGCCTACCTGAATAACCTCAAGGTCAGGGGCAAGGTCAGCGTCTCGGGTCGCATCTACCCGGGCACCGAGATAGTGATCAGGGATATCAGGGAGAAGATAAAGAACGAGTATAAGGGCCTGACGTTCTACCTTGAGAACATGATGGTCAAAACTACGCGCTACGAGGAATTCGACGACGAGATCCTCAAGAAAGGGCCTCCCGATGCCCATAAAGCCGATTGACCTCCAGACGCTGTTCCTGCAGCTAGGGCAGGTAGGCAAGCAGCAGGCCGCGGAGAAGGACGGCGCCCTCCTGCACGCCAACCTGCACGGCGCCGCGGCGAAGCGGATCGAGGACGAAGCCGCGAAGGCCGTACATCGCCCCGAGGACGCGCAGACCGCCACGGAATCGGTCAAGGACGACGGCGGCAAGCCTCCGGGCTACCAGGGCGACGAGAAGAAGCGAGACGACGGCAAGGCTCCCGAGGACGACGTCGAGACTATCAGCGACCCGGCGCTCGGCGGCAACGTCGACATATCCGGATAGATGATGACGCCCGCGCTGATAGCCATAGCCGTACAGGTAATAGTTTCCGCCCTCCTCATAGCATGGACCCGGATCAAGGTGAGGCGCTTCCTTGGATCCGAGGACGAGATTGACAAGATAAGGCGCGAGATCGGGGCCCTGATAGTGGAGCTGGACGCGAGCGCCGACCGGAACGTCACGGTCCTTGAGGACCGGCTTACGGCCCTCAAGGAGCTCCTCGTAGAGGCTGACAGGCGGATATCCCTCCTCGGGCAGGAACGCGCGAGGCCGAGGGCGGACGGAGCCGGGTACGATAGGCTCGGTAGGCCCGCCGAGCCCTCCCGCGCGGCTCCCGCCGTCGCGTACGGGTCGGGCGAGGAGCTTCCGCCCGTGCCCGGCGTCTCCGTACCCGCCGCGCAAGTATCCTCGGCGCCAGCCTCGCCGGGCTCCTCGAGAGCCGCGCCCGTACCCGCCGCGCCAGCCGCGCCAGCCGAGCCTGGCGCCGGGAGCGCCGCCTATACCGAGGCGCCCCGCTCGCGCGAACCTGACGTTCCCTTCATACGATTTTCTGAGAAGCCCGTATCGATAGAGGAGCCTTTCGTCGATAAGGTAATATCGCTCTCTCGCCGGGGATTCTCGAGCGACATCATCGCCGCCCGACTCGGCGCGACAATGGCCGAAGTCGACATCGTACTCTCAATGGAAAACGAGCGGGACGGCCGAACCGAGGAACACTAGCGTGCGCGGCATTATCGGCCTCGATTTCGGTACGACCAACACCCTCTGCGCATGGATGGACGGCGACTCTCCTATCATCGTCCCGAACGACAGGGGCGAGAGGGCGACGCCCTCCGTCATAGCGCGGACCGACTCGGGCGAGCTCATCGTAGGATCGTCGGCGAGGAACCAGGCCCTCGCCGATCCCAGGTCGGCGCTATTCGGTGTCAAGCGGCTGCTAGGCTCCTCGGGGCCAGTAGAATTCGGCGGCCGGAGCTTCGCTCCGGAGGACGCCGCGGCCGAGATAATCGCGAAGGCCAAGCGGGACGCGGAGCGCTTCCTCGGATTCGAGATAGACCGGGCGGTTATAACCGTGCCGGCGCGCTACGGCGATCCTCAACGCAGGGCCGTGCGCGAGGCCGCGCGTCGGGCCGGCCTCAAGGCCGAGCGCGTGATGAACGAGCCGAGCGCCGCCGCCCTCGCCAGGGCCTGGATGTCCGCCAGGGACGACCAGGAGCGAGTAGTGCTCGTCTACGACTTCGGCGGCGGGACCTTCGACGCCACCGTGCTCAAGGCCAGGGGCGGATCGTGCACGGTCCTGTCGAGCGAGGGCGACGACGCGCTCGGCGGGATGGACCTCGACCGCGCCCTCTACAGCGACGCCGCGGAGCGCTTCAAGGCCGAATTCGATATCGATCCCGACGCGGACCCCTACCTGTCGCGCATGCTCGTCGACCTCTGCGAGAAGGCGAAGATAGAGCTGTCGTCGCGGGACGAGGCCACCATAGCCGTGCCCTTCCTGCGAGGGCCGGGCGGGCTCGTGCACCCGAGCGTAAAGATCGACAGGGCCCGATTCGACCGAATAGCCGCTCCCTTCGTCGATCGTAGCCTCGCCCTCGTTCGGCGGGTCCTCTCCTCGGCGCGCATGGAGGCCTCTGATATAGGCGCGCTCGTCCTCTCCGGGGGGTCGAGCCGCATACCGCTCGTCCGTTCCAGCCTCGCCGGGGAAGTGGGGCGGGAGGCGGACCCCCGCGTCAATCCCGAGGAGATAGTGGCGCTCGGCGCGGCGGTGGAGGCCGCAAGGCTCGAGGGCAGGCTCGAGGGGCTGTCGTTCACCGACGTCTGCTCGAGGACCTTCGGCCTGGAGATAGACGGCGGGGCGTTCGTGCCGCTCATAAAGAAGAACGAGCCCCTGCCCGCCCTCGGCAAGAGGATCTTCACGACGGTCGAGGATTTCCAGCGGTCTGTAGAGCTGCACGTGCTCCAGCGGGAAGAGCACGAAGCGGCCGCCGGGACCTCCGTCGGGCGCTTCCTCCTGCCCGGCATCAGGAAGGCCAGGAAGGGCGAGCCGAGGATAGCGGTGGAGTTCGCGATAGACGAGGGCGATATGCTCATAGTACGGGCCCGCGACCTGGATACCGGCGCCGAGCAGTCCATAGCCGTCTTCGACGGGGCGCTCGACCGCCGCTCGCCCGGGGACAGGGCGCTAGCCCTCGCGCAGATAGCCAGGCGCGAGGCGGCGGGGCTGACGCTGGACTCGGCGCTAACCTCCGAGCTCGAGGAAGTGCTCGCGATGGCGGCGGATTGCGGCGCCGACGAGGAGAAGGCCGCGATGGCCGCGACCCTGCTCGAGGGCCTGCTCTCGGAGCTGTCGGCCAGGGCGGCCCTAGCGGGCAAGGGGCGCGCGGCGTCCTCCGAGCTTCGCTTCCCCGGGCGCCGGCTCGAGGCGGGCCTATGAGCGAGCGGGCCATGTATATTGCGCTCGGGCTCGAGCCGGGCGCGCCCTCGGCCGAGCTGAAGCGCGCCTATAGGAACCTCAGCCTCAAGCTGCATCCTGACGCCTCGGGCGACCCGAGGACGGCCAGGCGCTTCGCCGTCGTCGCCAAGGCCTACGAGACGCTATCGGTCAAGGCGCGCGAGCGCTCGGGGCCGGCGCCGAGGCCGCTGGCCGATACGGAAAGCGTCGACCTATTCGCCCTCGGCTCAGAGCTCGCGACCGACCCCGATCCCGATCGCCGCCGGGCCGCCGCGAGGCGGCTCGGGCTGTCGGGCAAGAGGAGCGCGTGGGTGTTCCTCCGTAAAGGCCTGTACGACGCCGATCCCGAGGTGGCCGCCGCTTGCGTCCGGGCCGCCGCCGTGCTAGGCCTGGCCCAAGGCTCGGGCGAGATCGCCGGGGCCTACGAGCGGGCAGGCCCGGCGCTCCGCGACTCTATACTGGAATCGGCTAAGGCTACGCGCGACGCGCTCTTCCTGGCCGCGCTCGAGGCGGCGAAATCGGACGACGACCCGCGCCGCAGGGCCACGGCCTGCTCACTGCTATCCGAGCTTCGCTCCGCCTCGGCCGGCGACGGCCTGAGCCGCGCCGAGGTCTCCTGACCGTCTCCCGGCTAGCCCGCGGGGCCTTGGCCTAGCCCGCGGGCTCTAGGCCGTAATCCTGTATCTTCTGGTAGAGCGTCTTGCGGCCTATGCCGAGGATCTCGGCGGTACGGCTCTTGTTGCCTCCCTGGGCCGCGAGCGTCTCCCGAATAAGGATGCGCTCGGCGTCGGCGAGGCTTGAACCCGGCGGTACCCTGATCACGCTCTCCTCCTCGCCCGGGCGGACGCTCGGGGGAAGGTCGTCCATGGTCACCAGGCCGCCGGAGGCCATCACCACGGCGCTCTCTATGCAGTTGCGCAGCTCGCGCACGTTCCCCGGCCACGAGTAGGCGAAGAGGGCGGCGCGGGCCTTAGGGTCGAAGCCCTCGATGGGCTTGCCGTTGTCGTCGGCGAACTCCTTTAGGAAGGCCCCTGCCAGGAGGGGTATGTCGTCCTTTCGCTCCCGGAGCGGCGGCACGTGTATATTGACGACGTTAAGCCGGTAGTACAGGTCCTCGCGGAAGGCGCCGGAGGCGATCTCCTCCTTGAGGTCCTTGTTTGTCGCGGCGACGACGCGGACGTCGGTCTCTATCGTGCTCTCGCCCCCGACGCGCTCGAAGCGCTTGTCCTGGAGCACCCGGAGTATCTTGATCTGTACGTTCTGGTTTATCTCGCCTATCTCGTCGAGGAACAGCGTGCCCTCGTTGGCCAGCTCGAAGCGCCCCTTCTTCCGGGCCTGGGCCCCGGTGAACGAGCCCTTCTCGTGCCCGAACAGCTCGCTCTCCAGGAGGGATTCCGCGAGGGCCGCGCAGTGCACCTTGATGAAGGGCTTGTCGGAGCGAGGCGACAGGTTGTGTATCGCGTCGGCGACGAGCTCCTTGCCCACGCCGGACTCCCCGGTGATGAGCACGCTGGCCTTGGTCGGCGCGACGCGGCGGACCAGGTCGAAGATGCGCCTGATGGAAGGGCTCTTGCCCACTATCGTGGAGGTTCGGCGCTGGGTCTCCACCTCCTCCATGAGCTCCTCGTTGCGCCTCGCCAGCTCGCGGCGCTCCAGGGCGCGCTTGACGAGTATCGAGAGGTGGTCGAGGTTGACGGGCTTGGTTATGAAGTCGTACGCGCCGTTGCGCATCGCGCTGACGGCGTCCTCCACCGTGCCGTGGCCCGTAAGGACGATGACGGGGACCGACGGGTACCGCGAGGCGACGTGCTTGAGCAGGTCGCCGCCCGAGAGGCCGGGCATGCGGAGGTCGGTGATAACGAGGTCTACGTCGCCGCGGTCGACGGCCGCCACGCCCTCCCTGCCGTCGGCGGCGAGCGATATGTCGTAGCCGTCGAGCCGCAGGTATTCCCCAAGGCCCTCGCGTATGTTCTTCTCGTCGTCTACGACGAGTATCGTGAATCTCATCTGGCCTCCTCCGGCGACCCGGAGGGCCGCGTCCCGCAGTCGTTTCCGTCGGGGCAGGCGCCGGTAATCATGCGCCTCTCCCGCTGCGGTATCGGCAGCGTTATAACGAACGAGGAGCCCTGGCCCGGCTTCGAGGTGACCGAGATATCGCCGCCGTGCTCCTTTATGATCTTATAGGTGAGCGTGAGGCCGAGGCCCGTGCCGTTCTCCTTGGTCGTGAAGTACGGCTCGAATATCTTGCCTAGCTTGTCCTCGGGGATGCCGGCGCCGGAATCCTCCACCGCTATCTTGAGCTCGTCCCCGGTCGCGGCGGTCGAGAGCCTGAGCTCGCCGCCGTCGGGCATAGCCGCGGTCGCGTTCTTCACCAGGTTAAGGAGCGCCTGCTTGAGGTAGCGCCTGTCGAACGGGACAGGCGGCGCGTCCTTGGCGTACTCGACGGAGAGCGAGATGCCCGCGCTCTCCACCTCGAGCCTCATGAACTCGGCTAGCTCGCGGAGGAGGGCGTTGGCGTCGTCGTTGATCGGCGTTATGTCCATGGGCCTGACGGCGAACAGGAAGTCGACGACTATCTTATTGAGCCTGTCTATCTCCTCGGTGACTATGTCGAGGTATCGCGTCAGCGGCTCCTCGGCCTTGCCCTTGAGCGCCTTGCGCATCAACTGGACGTGGATGCTTATGGAACCGAGCGGGTTCTTTATCTCGTGGGCTACCCCGGCCGCGAGGGTCGTCAAGGAGGCGAGGCTCTCGGCCCTGCGCAGCCTGGCCTCCCTGCGGCGCTTGTCGGTAGTCTCCTCCACGTGTATGAGCGTGCCCCGGATGCGCCTGTCCCTGACGAGGGGCGTCACGCTGACCGCTATGATGCGCGTCCCCGCCTTCGTGTCGAGTGCGAATTCCCTGTCGATTATCGACTCTTCGCCGTTCAGCGCCTTGTCGAAGAAATCCGAAAGCTCGTCGTCGCGCACGCTCTCCCAGAGCGGCGCGTCGAACAGCTCCACCTGCGAGACGGGGAGGAGCCGCTCGGCCGCCTTGTTCACGAGTATGGGCGCGTGGTCCTCGTCGCAGACTACTATCCCGTCCATCATGGAGTCGAGCACGGCGTCGAGCCGCTCGTTCTCGTCGGCCAGCACCCTGAGGAGGCCCCGGATCGAATCCTCGTTCATCCGGGAGACCTTCTCCATGGCGCGCTCCAGGAACTTCCTCATGCGGTCGTCCGTCCCGGGCCGCCGGCGAAGGCGTCGGCGAAGGCGTCGGCGAGGCGCTCGGCGAGCGCGGCCGGCTGGAGGTTATACGACGAGTAGCGCGTCATCGCGTCGCGGGCCAGCGCGGCGTAGCGCTCCGCGGCCCGCTGAGTCTCCAGGCCCGAGCCCGGCTCGCGGAGGAGCGAGGCGAAGACCTTGCCCGCCTCGTCGAGGAAGGCGGGGAACGTCCAGGCGAACGCCTCGTCCCCCGCGCCGAACTTGCCGGTAGCGGCGGCCGCGCCGGCGATCGCCGCCGGCACCCCGGGTCCCTTCGAGGCCAGGGCCGCTAGCGGCGCGTCGTGGAACGGCCCCCTCCGGCGCTCGGCCTCCGCCGCGATGGCCGCGGCGTAGTCCCTCGCGAGCGACTCTAGGGCGCTCGACGAGGAGCCCCGGTAGCGCGAAACGTAGTCGCCCAGGGACTCGCAGTCGGGCGCCGGCTCCTTGAAGATCCGGCCGATGACCGCCTTTGCCTCCTCGCCGTTCCGCTGGACGAAGCGGTAGCGCCTGACCCTCGAGAGTATAGTCGGGATCATCGCCTGCCTGCGGCTCGTCGTCAGCACGAAGACGGCGTGCTCCGGCGGCTCCTCGAGGATCTTAAGGAGGGCGTTGCGCGACCCGTCGAGCATCCGGTCGGCGTGCTCGACTATTATTGTCTTCTTCCTGCCGTACGGCGCCAGCCTCGCCCAGAACTCCATGGCCCGGACCTGGAAAACGGGCGTCGCGGAGGGGAGCATGTCCTCGAGCTTGGCGCAGGTCGCCAGCAGCTTGGCGGCTTCCTTGGCCGCGGCGGCGTCGTCAAGCGCCGAGCCCGCGAGAGCGCCCGCGGGAGCACCTAGCGGCGCGGTCCCCGGGGCGCAGGCGTCTATCCCCTCGAGCGCCGAGCGTACGAGCGGCATCGCCTTCGATAGCCTGCCCTCCTCGCCCTCGTAGAGTTCCCTGTCGAACCTCCGCACGAGCTTCCTCGCGGCCCGTATGAAGAAATACCGCGAGGCCGTGCCGGGCGCGCGCTCCATCATCGCGGCGCCTATGGCCAGCTCCTCGCGGAACGACTTCGGGCCCATGAGGAGAATGTCCTGATGGACGAGCGTCCTATGCCTGGCGCATTGGGGGCAGGGGCAGTTCCACGAGGCGTCCCTCTCGCACGACAGGGCCCGTGACAGCTCGAGTGCCGAGCTCAGTTTCGCCGAGAGCGGCGGCCCCTCGAACATGATGGAGCCCGGGAGTTCCCCGCGGCCCATATCGGCGCGGAGCGAGGAGACGGCCTCTACTTGGCCCAGTACGTTCTCGAACACCGGCTTAGGCCGTTCCCAGAGCCGATACGGCCGCCGCGGCCGACTCCGCGGCCTCGGGCGCCGGGAAGCTGGCCGCGACGATAGGCAGGAGCAGCCTGGAGACGAAGCTTCCCTCGAGCAGGGAAGCGGAGTCGAAGACTGGCTGGTACCTGAGCGCCAGGACGACGATGGCCGAGACTACGACGCCCTCGAGGGCGCCGAAGGCGAGCCCGAGCGCCTTATCGAGGATGTCCAGGTTCAAATTCTCGAGGACGCTCCGCAGGGATCGCTCGACTATCTTGACGACTATGAATACTACGGCGAACGCCGCGACGAAGCCCGCGACGACCTCGAACCCGCCGAGGGGCTTCAGCGTCGATAGCCACGCCCCTATCGGCCGATAGAAGAAGATGCCCGAGAGGAGGCCTCCGACGACCGCGGCCATGGAAAGCACCTCGCCTATGATGCCCCTGAACCAGCAACGGAGGGCCGCGAGCGCGATAATCGCGAAGAGCACGTAATCGAGAGCGTTCATGTCTTTTGTCCCTTCCGAATCCGTTCTAGTATCATGTCGGCGATGGCGGCGGCGGCGTCCGGCCTCGCCGTCTCCCTTGCCGCCTCCGCCATGCGCCCCCGTAGCTCGGCCGAGCCGAGGAGCGGCAGGAGAGCGGCGACGAGCGAGTCGGCGTTCGCGTCCTCGCCCGTGAGGCAGACAGCCGCGCCGGCGCCCGCGAGGAGGCGGGCGTTCTCTACCTGGTCCCCGCGGCTGCCGCCGTCGAGAGGCACGAAAACCATGGGCTTGCCCGCGGCCGCCCCCTCCCAGAGCGTGCCGGCCCCGGCCCTGCCCACGATGACGTCGGCGGCGGCGAGGAGGTCGGGCATCTCGGCCGAGACGTATTCGAAGCCCTTATAGTCGGGGTCGGCGGGACGGCACGGCGCGTTGCCGGGGCCGGCCTGGTGGGCGACGCGGGCCAGGCCCCGCAAGGCGGGGAGCGCCGCCTCCACGAGCTCGTTGACCTGCCTGGCGCCTTGGCTGCCTCCCAGGACCAGCACGATTGGCAGGTCGTCGCCGAAGCCCAGCCACGCGCGCCCCGCGGCGGCGTCGCCCTTGCCGATAGCCGCCCTGACCGGGTTGCCCGTGACGGCCGCGCGCGGCCGCTGCGCCTCGGGCAGGTATCCGAGGGTCCGTTCCCAGCTGACGAGGATGCGCTCGGCCCGCCCGGCGTTGAGCCGCGTGGCCAGCCCCGGGGACAGGTCCGACTCGTGGGTGAAGACCGGGATGCCCAGGGACGCGGCCGCCATGCACGGCGGGACGCTGACGTATCCGCCCTTGGAGAAGAGGATGGCGGGCGAGAGCCGCTTCAGTAGGCGCCTCGCGGCGAAGTACCCCGCGACCACCCTGAACGCGTCCGTCAGGTTCCTCGCCGATAGGGACCTGCGGAGCTTGCCCGACGGCACGGAGAAGAATTCGACGCCGGCCGCCTCGACGGCGGTCCGCTCGACCTCCTTCCCCGAGCCTATCCAGACGATGCGTCCGTCCCAGCGCTCGCGGAGGCGCTCGACGACGGCCAGGCCCGGGTAGACGTGCCCGCCCGTGCCTCCGCCCGTGAAAGCGACGCACCGCCCGCTCATAGGGCTCCGAGCAGGCGGACGTACGCGGCGAGGGCGGGATCGGACGGCCCACCCGCCGCGAGGGCGGCGGCGGTCAGCTTCTTCCCGAGCTGGACGCCCTCCTGGTCGAACGAGTTGAGGTTCCACGCGAAGCCCTGGAACATCACCTTGTTCTCGTAGTGGGCGAGGAGGGCGCCTAGGGCGCGGGGATCGAGCTCGTCCCCGACCAATAGGCTGGAGGGCCTTCCTCCGGGGAAGCGCTTGTTAGGATCGGCGTCGTCCTTGCCTACTGCGAAGGCGACGATCTGCGCCGCGAGGTTGGCGTTGAGCTTGCGGCGGGCGGTCGAGCCCTCGAAGGCCGGGTCGAAGCCGGACTGGTTCTTCCTGAAGCCGATGAACTGGATAGGCACGACGTCCGTGCCTTGATGGAGCAGCTGATAGAACGAGTGCTGGCCGTTCGTCCCCGGCTCCCCGAATACGGCGGGGCCCGAGGGGATCGCGACAGGCCGCCCGGCCCTGTCCACGCGCTTGCCGTTCGATTCCATATCGAGCTGCTGCAGGTGGGCGGGGAATCGCGAGAGGGCCTGCGAGTAGGGCAGGACCGCGACGCCGGGTCGCCCCAGCACGTCTCGCTCGAATATCCCGAGCATCGCGTCCATCATCGCCGCGTTCCGGCGCAGGTCGGGCTCGAGAGCCAGCCGGTCCGCCTCGGCGGCTCCTCCGAGCATGGCCTCGAAGGTCTCGGGACCCAACGCCACCGACAGCACGACGCCGCCGACCGCGCTCGTGGCGCTATAGCGGCCGCCTATGAAGTCGTCGATGTAGAAAGAGTCGAGGTAGGCGGGGTTCCTCGCGAGGGGGCTCGTCTCGCTCGTTACCGCGACGAGGTGCCTCGACGGGTCGACCTTCCCGGACGACGCCAGCCATGCCTTCACGAGGGCCTCGTTCGCGAGCGTCTCCTGCGTCGTGCCGCTCTTCGATACCAGCACGAAGAGGCTCGTCTCGGGGTCGAGCCCAGAAAGGACGCCGTTGGCGTCGTCAGGGTCGACGTTGCTGATGAACGACGCCTCTAGCCCGAGGAGCCCTCGCTCCCGAGCCCATCGCTCCAGCGCCAAGTACAGGGCTCGCGGGCCTAGGTCCGATCCGCCTATGCCTATCTGCACGACCCGCTCGAAGCGCTTGCCGGTTGAGCCGAGCGTCGCGCCCGAGCGTACGCCTCGGGCGAATTCGGCCGCGCGCAGCCTCTCGGCCTCGTAGAACGCCCTGTAGTCCCTCCCGTCCTTGACGACGGGCCCGCAGGGAGTGCCGCGCGCTATATGGTGGAGCACCATGCGGCCCTCGCCCGGGTTCATTAGCTCGCCGGTCGCGACGGCCTCGTATTGGCCTAGCAGGTCGAGCTCGGCGGCGGCCCCGGCGAGCAGCGAGACCGTATCGTCGTCGGCGTCCATCGCGGCGTAGGAGTAATCGAGACCGCCGCCGGCGGCGATGACCCTCTCCCCGATACGTTCGGGCGTCAGGGCCGACGATAGCGGCGCGGCCTTTCTGCTAAGCAGCGTAGGCCAGGAAGAAAGCTCGTCTATGCGTTTCCATCGTTTCATCGGTCATATCCTTCCATTAGCGAGGCTAGCGCAATCGCGATGAGTGTTTCGTTTCGATACGCTTATACTATGCCTCCGATACCTTTTTTTCAATACGGGAACCAGCCCGGGGTGATTCGTATACGAATGGGGGGTAATCTGGTATACTGTAGGCGCCTAAGCGATGCCGGTCGCAGAAGAGTCGCCTCGTAGGGGAACCGTATGCCAAAACTCGTGACCTTCATTGAGAAAGAATTCATACTCAACCAGGTGAAGAAGAACGCCAGCAGGATCGTCGTGTTCGGCTCGGGCAAGAGCATCGACGGCACGCTTAAATCGTTCGACAAGGAGACGCTCATCCTGAGCGCTACGGCCAAGGCCGCGGACTCCTTTAAGCCATGGGATCCGGTGTCGGTGTTCCTATCGTACCAGAGCCAGCGCGTGACCTTCCCCGGCAAGGTAAAGAAGATATGCGGGGGCGAGCTCGTCATAGGCCTGCCCGAGAACCTGATCAAGGCGCCTCAGCGCAAGGCCGTCCGCGTCCCGCCTCCCAAGGACCTCAAGCTGGAATTCCTCCTTCAGAACGAGAGGATACGGATCGACTGTCCCGAGTCGGGCGAGTACTCGGAGCTCCAGATGCCGGCCCTGAGCGTTGGATTCGATACCGGTACCATACACTCGCTCCTCGAGAGCTTCAGGGAGAAGACGTCGACGATGTACTCGAAGAGCGGCATCGTCATGTTCAATAAGGGGCGGAAGCCCGAGACGGTCGAGGAGCGGCTCATCTCCGACATCGGCCGGACGCTCCTCGTTCCGAGCACCCACAGCCCCCTGCCCTCGGCCGACCCCTACCCCGAGGGGCGCATAATAACGCAAGCCATGGCGGAGGCCTTCGAGGGGCCGTCGGTCTTCCTCGAAGGCTCCGCCCTCGAGAGGAGCCGCGCCGAGAAGACCGCGTCCGGCGTCGTCTCGGAGCTGTATTGCCCCATCCTGTATTACCAGTACGTCGTAGGGTACATCTACCTGATGAACGACGAGACCAGGAAGACCTGCCTCGATTACCGGGCCGTCGACTTCTCGTGGGAATTCTCTCGTATACTCGCCTATAGCCTCAAGGCCAATAATTATTTCAGGCTCGACGAGGAGTACGCTCCGAATCCTTATAAGCCCCAGGTCGTCGACCTGTCGGCGGGCGGCTGCCTGCTCCTCATGCCCAAGGCGGCGTTCAAGGTCAAGCTCAAGAACGGGTCCGTGCTCGATATCGCCATATCGCGCGGGGATACCGGCGAGAGCGTCGCGATGAAGGGCCGCGTGGCGCGCCGCTTCGACGACAAGGAGAACGATTACTACGGCGTCGCCTTCATGAACGCGGATCAGGACGCGCTCGTGGAACTGCGGAAGTCCCTCTACGCCGATGATTCGAGCCGCTTCGCCTGCGACGAAGCCACGCTCGAGCTCTGAACGGAGATGCCTATGGCAGGGGATTTTTCTATCATCGGCAGGATACGGCTGGCCTTCGAGGTCATGGCCCGGTGGGAGACGCTCGTGACCCTCGGCGCCTTCGTAGCGCTCTGGCTCCTGGCCCGTTACGTGGCCGATCCGTGGCGGAACGAGGGCCGGAGGACCGCCGCCCGCTCCTTTAAGTCGGCTAAGAAACCGGAGAAGGCCCCGGAAGCCGCCGACGCGATAGACGAGGACGACGAGCTTCCCGACTAAGCGTCAGTCGGCCCTTCCAGGGGAATCGCCGCCCGGAGGCTAGGAGCCCAAGCTCTACGGCCCCCCTGATGGCTTCCTCCGCCTCGTCGAGCCGCCACTGCTTTAGCTCCCCAAGGCGCGCCGCCGTCGGGGAGCCGTGAGCCCCTATAAGGAACCCCGCCGCCTCCCTCGCCGTGAAACGCCTCGCGTGCCTCCTCGCGACCCCGATGATTTCCTCGGAACCCGGCGCGCGCCTCCCGTCGGAGCCTTCGCAACGGTCGCACGCGTCGCAGGCGACGGCCTCCGCGCCGTCCGCCCCTAGCGCCTTAAGGAGGAACGTCCTCCTGCAGCCGTAATCGCCCTCGGCGTACTCCTTCATCCTCGCGGCTCGGCTGGCGGACAGCGCGGAGGAAGGCGGCTCGGTCGATCCGTCCGCTTTTTTGCCGAGCCCGCCGGGCGCGTTCTCGGCCTCCGGCGGAACGGGTAGTCCCAAGGTGCCCGGGAGGCCCGCGAGTCCGTAGTCCCCGCGCGTCGCCTTCCTGATCAGGATAGCGTCGCAGGGCGCCCCGTCCCTTCCGGCCCTTCCCGATTCCTGCATATAGGCCTCGACGGAGCCGGGCTGCCCGAAGTGTATCACCGTCCTTACGTTAGGCTTATCCATCCCCATGCCGTAGGCGCACGTCGAGCATAGTATCCCCTCGTTCGAGGCCATGAACCACTCCTCGAGGGCTGATCGCTCCGGCTTATCGAGGCCGGCGTGGTAGAAACGCGCGTCGATGCCGGGGAAGGCTCCCCGTAGGTCCTCGGCCAGGATCTGTACGCCCGGCCTAGAGGCGGCGAACACGATAGCCGGCCTGGCGGCCGTCGCGACCGCCTCCCGCAGCGATCGCGTCATCGATAGCGAAGGCCTGACCTCGTACCGTATATTCGGCCTGTCGGGCCCCCCGGATACGAGCTTGTAGGGGAGGCCGCCGAAGAGGACGCGGGTCATCCGCTCGAGTATAGGAGGCGAGGCCGTGGCGGTGAACGCGGTCACGACGCCGGGGGCGATGGCGCGTATCGCGTCTCCCAGGCCCAGGTAGGCCGGCCTGAACGTATCGCCCCACTCCGCGACGCAATGCGCCTCGTCGATGACGAAGTGGGATACCTTGGCGTTAGCCAGCCGCGCGCTCACTCCCGGAGCCGACAGGGATTCCGGATTGACAATGATTATCCTGGCCGACCCGTCGGCGATGGAGCCGAAGACCGTTTCCCGCTCTCCAGCCGTCATGCCGCCCTTGAGCACCGCCGCGCCGACGCCGGAGGCGGATAGCCGCCGGGCCTGATCCGCCATGAGGCCTAGTAGGGGGTAGACGACGACGGTGGGCCCCGGGCACAAGGCCGCCGGCAACTGGAAGCAGAGGCTCTTCCCGGCGCCCGTAGGCAATATGACGACCTGGTTGCGCGGGGCTTCCCCACCGCCCTCCGCCCCGCTCCCGGCCTCGGCGCCGACGGCGTCCAGTATGTTCGACACGACGAGCCTCTGATACGGGAAGAGGTACCGTATGCCGAAGGCCTCCATCGCGTAATCGCCTATCGGATCCGAATAATCCATGCGGGGCTTACGGGCCTGCGAGCAGGGGCGCTTGAGGCTAAGGACCTCCCTAGCGAGCCTGATTAGTCTTTCGGCCCGCCGAGGCGGCGAGGCCGGGCGCCGACGGGCAGATCGACGCTAGCGGGCAGCCGTCGCAGGCAGGTTTCCGGGCGGTGCATACGAATTTGCCGTGGCGGTTGAGCGCATAGGAGAAGGCGGTCCATCGCTCCGGAGGGAGGGAGGCGCCGAGCAGCCTCTCGCTCTTCGCGGGATCGTCGGTCGGGGCCAGGCCTAGCCTGCGCGCCGTCCTCAGGACGTGGGTATCGACGACGATTCCCGGTTTCCCGTAGCAGACGCTGACTATCAGGTTAGCTGTTTTCCTCCCGACGCCGGGAAGCCTCGTTAATCGCTCTATCGTGTCGGGCACGACCGAACCGTACTCGGCTACGAGCATCTGAGCCGTGGCGACTATATGCGCCGCCTTGGCCCGGAAGAAGCCCGTGGTCCTCACGAGCGCCTCGACGTCGGCGACGTCGGCGGCGGCGAGGCTCTCCGGGTCGGGATAGGCGGCGAAGAGGCCGGGAGTGACCTTGTTCACCTGCTCGTCGGTGCATTGGGCGGATAGGATTACGGCTATGAGCAGCTCGAAGCAGCCATGGTAGTTCAACGCCGAGCCCGAGTCCGGCCAGATCGGTACGAGAGCCGAGTAGACGGCCTGGGCGAGGGCTGAGGATCGAGTTTCCATCAGCGGAGTATCGCATCGAGGCGCTACTCTCCTCAAGTATCTCCCTCGCGATAAATAGCGCATTGCGGATATGCGCGCCGCGACCTATAATAAGAACGTAGGGCGATGCCGAGACGGGCGCCGTCGCCCGTCTCCGGGGATGGATTCCCGGAACGCCGACATGGAGGAACGCATGAGAAGAACAGGAATAGCCATCGTAACGGTCATACTGATAGCCTCGGCCTCGATGACCTTCGCGCAGGGAGCGCCGGCAGCCGGCGGTACCGGCCTCGATAAGTCGGGATCGATCCGGATGGAGTCGGATATGTACCCGGTGCGCGTGGACGTGGCGCGCATCTTCGCCCACTCGCAGGGCTACAAGGTCGTATATAGGAAGGGCGAAGCGTCGTTCGCCGAGGCCTACATCCCCTCGAGCTGGTTCGTCGCCGGCGGCAAGGCCTCCATGATTCAGGGCCGCGGCCCGCAATTCCCGTACATGGTCGTGTATTACAAGGCCGACGGCAGCTTCAGCCATCTTAAGCTGTACGTTCTCCGCAATATGCGCGATTCGACCTGGGGCACCATAGAGGGCGATCCTGGCGACAGGTTCAAGGTCGAAGCCATTAAGCTGGAGTATTAACGGGCTCCTAGAGGACATCGCGCTTTTTCGCTATACTTGAGCGATCCCCGGAGCCGAGCGCGGCTTCGGGGATCGTTCGTTACTGTAACGGACGAAGGACTAAACGATCGGATCGTACATGCACATGACGCGGCTTATAGAAGAATCTGGCGTGGTAGCCTTCCTGGAACGTTATTCTACTTTTATCATAGTAGGGCATAAGGAACCTGACGGCGATTGCGTCGGGAGCCAGCTAGCCCTGGCGTCCTTTCTTGAGCGTAGGGGGAAGCGCGTCGCGCTCCTCTCCTCCGGTCCTTTCACCAGGATAGAGATAGCCGCGTACGGGCCGCGTTTCGCGTCTTCGCTAGAGCCGGGGATCGCCGACGCGGACTCGAGCGCGCTGATCGTCGTCGACTGCTCCTCGCTTTCGCGCATAGGGGCGGTGCGGGACAGCCTGCCGGAGGGCCTGCCCGTCGCGTTCATCGACCACCACGCGTCGGGAGAGGCCTCCGGCGAGGTTCGCCTCGTGGACCCCGGCGCTCCGGCAGTCACCTATCTAGTCCAGGGCGTAATCGAGGCGATCGGAGGCGCCCCGACCAAGGAGGAGGCGGAGTTCCTGCTCTTCGGGCTCTGTACCGACACCGGTTTCTTCAGGCATCTGGACGAGCGCTCCGGGCAAGTCTTCGCGTCGGTAGGCCGGCTCGCCGCCGCGGGCGCCTCGCCCAAGCGCGCCTTCGACATGATGAACGGCGGCAAGCCGTTCGCCTCGAGGAAGCTCCTGGGCGAGCTCCTGACGAGGGCTGAGACGCGGTACGGGGGTAAGCTTATCGTCACGAGCATGGACCTCGACGACCAGGAGCGCTACGGACTCGTCGGCCGGGATTCTGACATGCTGTATCAACTGCTCCTTACCGTCTCAGGCATGGAAGTAGCCGTCGTCGTGCGCCAGGAAAGCCCTACGGACTGTACCGTCGGGTTCCGTTCGAGGGAGAGCGTCGACGTGGCGGCGATAGCCGCGTCGTTCGGCGGCGGGGGGCATAGGCTTGCCGCGGGGCTCCATATTCCCGGCCAGGTCAAGGATATCGTCCAGCGAGTCTCGCTCGCCTTCGCGCCAATATTCACAGAGGATCCCATGTAACGCAGTGTAACGAATGCCTTGCGCGCGCCCGGAGCTTCGGTTCTGGGCGTTTTTTTTTCCGTTCGCGGTAGCTAGGTATTTAATCTCCCCGTATACGTTTACCGCTCGAAAGCCGATCGGCGGGCCTCGCGGGCGGGCCTCTATGTGCCTGCCGGGCGTTTCTAGGCATGGATATTGCTGATTAGCGGTGGCGACGGCGCGACTTATTTATTGATAATCAGGGGGACCGATATGGAGGGAAACGATTTAGATGAACTGGTCGGACGGAAAAAACGCGGCGAGAAAGGGCTGGAAGGCAAGATCCTCGAGCGGATAGCCGCCGACGTATATCGACGGCCTAGGCTTTACGGATTCGACTCCGAGGACGATGTCGGCGAGGTATTCGAGCGGTACTGGACCAGGATAGGCGGCTTGGCGGATCGCTACGAGGATATCGGGTACAGCTTCCACGCCTTCCTGGTCTCATCCCTGCGGTATATGGCCATGTCGATACGTAGGACCAAGGCTTGGAACCTCGATAGGGAGAACGCGCTCCAGGATGAGATCAAGGCCGAGACGCGCGCGGCGCTAGCGTCCTATCCGTTCGGGCGATCCGGTACGCGGCCGACCGGGACCTTGAAGGGCTTCCCGAGACCCGACGATACGAGCCTGACCGCCGTCGCCTTCAGGCGCCGCATCTTCTACTTATGCGTGAAGTGCGCGAATATCATCGGCGACGACGAGGCGATAGCCGTCGCCGATATCGTCGGCATAAACGTCGCCGAGCTATTGCACGTCCTAACGCTCGCGAGGTCGAGGGGCCTCGGATTGAGGTCCCGCACGGTCTCCAGGAGACGCGGACGTGACGCGGCTTGGCTCCGGATGCGCTCCTGCGGGAGGCGCCTCGCGCGGGAGCCTGACCAGGATAGGCGGCGCTACCTCGCCGACCGGATAGAGAAGGATAGGGGCCTCTATTCGAGGGCGACCAGGCTCATCTCGAGGTCATGCCCGATCCTGTCGAATAAGACGGTCGCGGAGCTGCTAGGAATTCCAAAGGGGACGGTGGATTGCGGCGTCGGGCGGGTAATGAAGCTATGCTCGACACTTACCACCGATGGCGCAGATCGGTAGAATACCCCTCGGAGGATACCATGATACTCTATATGGCCACGAATAACGCGCATAAGCTCGACGAGATCCGGCTCGCCATGCCTGGCGTCGATATACGGATTCCGAGCGATGCCGGGATCGATTTCGATTTTCCCGAGAACGAGGACAGCTTCCTCGGCAACTCGACCGGGAAGGCTCTCGCCCTATGGCGCCTCGTGCGGGCCCCCGTGCTCGCGGACGATTCTGGGCTCTGCGTGGACGCCCTCGGCGGGCGCCCGGGCGTCCTGTCCGCCCGGTACGGCTCTCTCGACGGCGTAACGCCGCTCGGAGCCGTAGAGCGCAACGATCTGCTCCTGTCCGAGATGGCCGGGGTCGGGGAGCGCTCGTGCCGATTCGTATGCTGCATGAGCCTCGTCATGTCGCCCGACAGGATATTCGTCGCCCAGGAGACCTGCGAGGGCGAGCTCCTTAAGGCCCCCCGAGGATCGGGCGGCTTCGGTTACGATCCCGTCGTCTTCCTTCCGGGCCTAGGAAAGAGCGTGGCAGAGCTCGGCGCGCGGGAGAAGAACGCCGTATCGCATCGGGGCAGGGCGATAGCGAGGATGGCGGCCGTCATCGATAGCCTGGAGCGGATGGGCTGAGGGGATAAAAAAACCGGCGAGCCCCTAAGGGATCGCCGGTCTCCGTCGGCACGGATCCGCCTTACGCGACGGCCGAGCCTATCGGCATCATTCCTTGATGCCGTACTTCTTGCGGAAGCGATCGATGCGTCCTGCGGTGTCTATGAGTTTCTGCTTGCCGGTAAAGAAAGGGTGGCAGGCGGAGCAAATTTCCACCTGAATGTTCTTTACCGTCGAACGGGTCTCAATGACATTGCCGCACGCGCACGTGATCGTCGTGAGCTCGTACTTAGGATGTATGCCGCTCTTCATCGTGATCTCCTTGCGCGCCGGTCATGCATGCCAGAATACCGGCTGTATGACGGCTCTCGTTTCTTGCCTGGACGACTCAGGAATCGCCCATGGGCGTATTCATGGATCTTAGGAAGGCCTCATTATTCTTAGTTTTGGTCATCTTGTCAATCAGCAGCTCGGTCGCCTCCAGGTCGTCCATCGGGCTTAAAGCCTTGCGCAGTATCCATATCTTCTGGAGCTCGTCCGAGGCCAGGAGCAGTTCCTCCTTGCGCGTGCTGGACTTCTTAACGTTAATGGCCGGGAAGAGCCTGCGGTCGGACATGCGCCTGTCGAGGTTTATCTCCATGTTGCCGGTGCCCTTGAATTCCTCGAAGATCACCTCGTCCATCCTCGACCCGGTGTCGACGAGAGCCGTAGCGATGATGGTCAGCGAACCGCCGCCCTCGATGTTGCGGGCGGCCCCGAAGAAGCGCTTCGGCTTGTGGAGGGCGTTGGAGTCCACGCCGCCCGACAGTATCTTCCCCGAGGTCGGCACCGTCTGGTTATAGGCGCGGGCGAGGCGGGTGATGGAGTCGAGGAGGATGACGACGTCCTTGCCGTGCTCGACCAGCCGCTTGGCCTTGTCCAGCACCATCTCCGAGACCTGCACGTGACGCGTCGCCTGCTCGTCGAACGTCGACGAGATGACCTCGGCCTTTACCGTCCGCTCCATATCGGTGACTTCCTCGGGCCGCTCGTCGATGAGGAGCACGATGAGGTAGACCTCGGGGTGGTTGGCCGTGATGGCGTTGGCTATCTTCTGGAGCAGGATGGTCTTTCCGGTCTTGGGCGGCGATACGATGAGCGCTCGCTGGCCCTTGCCGATGGGGCAGAAGAGGTTGATTATCCTCGTCGAGGTCTCCGCGGTCGTGGTCTCGAGGTTGAGCCTCTCGTTGGGGTAGAGCGGGGTAAGGTTCTCGAACGGGATGCGGTTCTGCGCTACCGCGGGCTCGTCGAAGTTGACCTGCTCGACGCGCAGCATCGCGAAGAATCGCTCGCCTTCCTTGGGGCTCCGGATCTGGCCGTACACGGTATCGCCCGTCTTGAGGTTGAAGAGCCTGATTTGCGACGGGCTAATGTAGATGTCGTCAGAGCCGGGCAGGTAGCTATTCTGAGGGGAACGGAGGAACCCGTAGCCGTCGGGCAGAATCTCCAGGGAGCCGTACGCGTAGATAATCCCGCCGCGCTCGGTGTGGGACTTGAGTATCTGGAAGATGAGTTCCTGCTTCTTGAGGACCATCATCTCTTCGTGGTTGAGGCCGGTGTTGCCTCCGAGCTCCCTAAGCTCTTTGAAGCCCATGCTCGTGAGCTCGTTGATCGATAGCCTGGATCGGGAATCGCCCTGCTCGGGCTTGACGAAATCGTCCTTGGCCTTCTCGAAGGCCTCCTGCTTGCGGACGAAGCCCGGTACGACGCCGCTTCGCCCCTCGAACCTGCCTTCGTCCTCATGGTCGCGCCTCGAGGCCTGGGCGAAGCCGGCGTGCCCGCCGTTCTGGCCGTTCTGGCCGGGATAGGCGCTCGCCGAGGAATGCTGGCCTTGCGCCGGCTGCGGGGGCTGGGCCTGAGGAGCCTCGGCCGAGGAGGCGCCTTCCTCCTGGCGGGCGACGGGCCTGCGTACGACGCGCTTCCTCGGCGCGGGCTTCTCGCCCTCGCCCTCGCTCGAGCGGTCGTCGGTCGGCGTGCCGGCCTCGTCGAGGCCTAGTTCCCCTTGGGGTTTCGCTTCGGGCGCTCCGGACGTGTCGTCCGACTGGCTCTTGCGTATTATTGCCATCGGTATTCTCCAATACATGATATGGACCGGCCGCATACGGGCATTCGGCGATATACGCCGGCTGTCATACGGTCGATAAAGGCTTGGGAGGCTTGCTTACGAGCGTCCCTGGTACTGTATATGTTTTCCGTTTCCGGTCGGAAGATACGCGGCGAACGACTGTTGGCCGCATCGCCGACGCGCTGAAAAGCGCGATCTAATTACCTTGCAGAAACGATACTCCCGCCTCGCGTGGATTGTCAAGCGCGATTGCGCTCCGCGGCGAAATCGATCATTCGCCTAATCGCGAACTCCGCGGCCGCCTCCCTGACCGCTAGCCTATCGCCCTCGAAATGAATTCGCTCGGTCGTTACGGAGTCCCGAGCGAAGAATCCGAACCATACCGTTCCTACCGGCTTCTCGTCGCTGCCGCCGCCTGGGCCGGCGACGCCGGTGATGGAGAACGCGCTCTCGGCCCGGAAGGCCTTGGCGGCCCCTCTCGCCATCTCCGCGGCCGTCTCGGAGGAAACGGCCCCGTAGCTCGATATGGTCCCGGGGAGTACGCCGAGCAGGCGCTCCTTGGCCTCGTTCGAGTAGCTGACGATCCCGCCTAGGAAGTATTCCGACGAGCCCGGTATCGAAGTGATAGCCGCCGAGGCGAGGCCTCCCGTGCACGACTCCGCGCAGGCGAGAGAAGGGCCCCGGGAGCCGAAGGCCGCGGGCAAGCCCGCCGCGGCCTCCTGGGGCGTCACGACGCCGATTCCTTCTTCGAGGCGAACGGGTCGAAGGAAGCCTCGTCCCGGACCATCTCGCAACGACCCTCGAACAGCACCCCGTCGGAGATCCTCAGCTTGGCGGTCTTCACGTTGCCCCGGACCTGGGCGCTGGAGCGGAATTCCACCCTGTCGACGGCCTCCAGGTCGCCGCGCACGGATCCGGCGACGACTATGCTCATGGCCCGTATCCGGCCGGCGTTTATGACCGCGCCCTCGTCGATGTACAGCTCGCCCTTGGCGTCGATGTCGCCGTCGAACTTGCCTCGTATCATGAGGCTGGAATCGAACCTCAGCGTGCCGGAGAAGCTCGTCGACGCTCCGAGCACTGTGGTTATGTCTGCGCCGTTCTTTATTGAGGGTGACCTCGGCATTGCTCGTTATTTCCTATTTGTGCTTCATGACGAACACGCCATCCCAATCCTCGTCGGGAGGGTCGATGGCGTAATGGTCGCAGCGGTCCAGGTATACCTTCGACGGGCCGTCGGAGGGGTCGATGGCGAGGGCCTCGGCGAAGCGCTCGGACGCGTCGGAGAACCGCAAGAGCTTGTACAGCTTCCTGCCCTCCGCGAACAGCTCTAGGACCCGTTTCTTCTCCTCGCTGATCATAGGGGCTCCTTCCGTACGGCGCGCGCCGAGCCGGCTTACCTGGCCTCGGTGCGCGGCTTGCGTCTCATGGTAGAGATATCCTGCGACTCCCGCCGGAGGCCGGACGATTCGGTCGCGAGCGGATCGATGCGGCGGGCGAGGGCTTCGAGAGCCCTCGCCGCCTCCGCGGCCAGAGCGCGGGCCTCGTCTATGCCCGTAGCCTCGGCGATAAGCCCCAGGGCCTTCTCCGTCTCGGCGATGGCGCTCGACATCTCGGCCACGGTCGCGTCTCCGAGAGCTATTCGCTTCTCCCTATTCTCGATCTGCCGTAATAGCTCGTGCGACCGGAGTACGGCCCTGATCCTGGCCAGCACCTCGGCGAAGTTGAAGGGCTTCGTGATATAGTCGTCCGCGCCCAGCTCCAACCCCTCGACCTTATCCTTGACGTCGTCGAGGGCCGAGAACATGATAATAGGGGTATCGGCGAATTCGGAATACTCGGGGGACGTCTTCAATATGCGCGTGACTTCCCACCCGCTCAGCTTAGGCATGATGTTATCGAGGATGACGAGATCCGGGCGCAGCCGCCTTATCGATTCGAGGGCCTCCTGGCCGTTCTCCGCCTTGCGGACGTCGAATCCCAGCTTCGAGAGCATGACTTCGAAGAACTCCAGATTTATCTGCTCGTCGTCGACGACCAGTATTCGCTTCTTCGTGACCACCAAGGTTCTCCGATCATAGGTGCGAGTGGTTTGTTAAAGATCGATCCGGGCTCCGGATAGCCGTGAACCGACATGGTATTTTCCTACAGGCTACCGTTCTTGTCAATGCGCAAGCTTCGCCTGCGATCCGCGGCGCAGAGCGCGACTAGGATAAGGCCTACGGCTAGCGTAGCTATGTCGCTTGCCTTGCCTATGGACTCGTAGGGCGTGGTAATCGCGCGGCCGAGTGGGACGTCCACGACCAAGGCTCCTCGCTCGAACGGCGGTAGCGCGGCCGCGACGGCGCCGTTGGACGCGATCGCCACGGTCGCCCCCGTATCGGCGGCCCGGAGCACCATCGCCCCCGTCTCGGCGGCCCGGAAGCGCGACATCGCGAGGTGCTGCTCCTGCATGCCCGCTGAGCGCGCCCACGAGTCGTTCGTCAGCACGACGAAGAAGTCGGGGGCGTCGAAAGAAGCGAAATAACGGCCGAAGGAGTCCTCGAAGCAGATGGGGGCAGCGAACGAGGCCGGGCTCGCCGTGAAGAGCTTAGGGCCGGAGCCGGGGCTCCAGAAGTTGCCGAACCGCGAGACTATCCAGCGCCTCAACGCCGGAAGGCCTGCCCAGGAGGGTAGGTACTCCGAGAACGGGACGAGGTTGACCTTGTCGTAGCGGTCCCGTATCGATCCGCCGGAGTATAGGAGCGCCGAGTTATGCTCCACGGCGCGGCGGACGTCGCCGGGGACCGCGTAGCCGTTCCCGGCGACTACGGGAGAGGGGTAGCGGCGTAAGTATTCGTCGGCCTCGGCGACGACGTCGTAGGTCGACCTGTCCGGCCGGTGCCGTAGGTGCCACTCGATAGGGGGTACGACGGCGGTCTCATGCCAGGCGACGAGGTCCGGTCCGTAGGCGAGGGCCTCGTCGCTCAGCGCCATGAGCCGCTCGAGGGCCGCGGCGTACTCGGCCGGGTTCTTCTGGCTCCGGACGCAGGGCTGCAAGAGGGCGACTCGGTACCAGCCTTCCGCGGGGGGCGCGCCCGGGGTCGCCGCCGTAGGCGCGGCCACTGACGGGCCGCCGATGCCCGAATCGGGACGGCCGGCGACGACGACAGCGAGCGCGCACGCGATCCCGAAAGCCGCCCTGAGGGCGGCTCCGGAGGCGCGGCCGGATACGGGGCCGCGGAGCCTCCGAAGGGCAGCGTACAGCGTGACGTTCGAGCCCGCGGTAGCCAAGCCTACGAGCGCGACGCCGCCTACCGAGGCTAGCCCGAGAGCGGCCGCGCTATCGGCCAGCGCGTAGGGGAGGGTGGCGTACGGGAACGCTATAAGGATAGTAGAGCGGCCTAATTCGGCCGCCGCCCAGATGAAGGCGGCGGCGGGAACGGAGAACCGGCTCTTGGCGCGTAGGACGGCGGATATGGCCGCAAGGGCGATGGAGAACCAGAACGCCCCGAGCGCGATGGCCAGGACTATGGCTCCCGGATGGTACGAGGCGAGCCATCGGCAGACGATCGCGAGGACCGCGGCGCCTACGGAAGCGCCCGCCAGGGCGCTTATTCGGGGGCGGAACCGCTCCGCGAAGGCGAGCATCGGAACGAGCGCTACGAAGGCCGAGAGCGAGAACGCTCGGCTCGAGCCCAGGAATGCGAGCGAGTAGAGCGCGATCGATGCCGCGACGAGCGCGGCGCCGACGACGCGCCTATCGGGACTAGTCGTCAGAAGCGGCGCCCTCGGCGCTCGAGGAGGCTCCTTCGGCGCCGATCTTCCAAGCTTCCTGCTTAAGCTCCCGGCCAGGGCGGAACACGGCCACGCCATGATCGGATACCGAGACCGGCTCGCCCGTCTTGGGGTTGCGAGCGCGTTTCCGGCCCTTCCGGATGCGTACCTCGAAGGTCCCGAAGCCGCGTAGCTCCACGGCCTTCTCATCGAGAATCGCCTTCTTTATTTCCTCGAATAGCCCGTCGATGAGAACGTGTATGTCTTTTCGGCCTAGCGTCGATCTCTCGTGGAGAGCGTCGATCAATTCGGCCTTCGTGACTTTTCTAGCCATGCCGCAACTCCTGAATACCGAGCCGCCACCGACCGTTCGACCGCGGAGCCTTAGGGGCTCCTCCCGATATCGTTATCGAAGCGAACGGCGAGCGAAAGGTTGGATGGGCTTACGCGCCGAGGACGTTGACGAGCCGCTGCATCCTGGACTTCTTCCGGGCGGCGGTGTTTTTCTTAATGATGCCCTTGCGAGCGGCCGTGTCGATCTGCTTGATCATGTCCTTGAGCGTCGCCTCGGCTAGATCCTTGTCCTTGCCGTGAGCCGCCGCGACGACGCGCTTGGCCGCGGTGCGGACGCTGCTCTTTACCTTCTTGTTTTGGACGCGTCGCTTCTCGTCCTGCTTATGCCGTTTCTCGGCGGATGAAAATTTGGTAGCCAAGCTATCCTCCATTCGGATTGTCGCAACTAATGTCTGTTCGACAGGAATTAACGTCGGTAGAAGAAATTACCAGAACGCTACGAGTATGTCAAGGATGCATTAGCCTACTATCGGGCCTTTACGGACCCTCTCGTCTTGTCCGGCGGCTGTCGGAACGCTATAGTCGGCGCCATGGGAACCTTCATCTTCGCTATCGCGACGCTCGCGTTAGCCGTGCTGTACGAAGCGCCGGCCTACCTTTGCAGGTTCCTGCCCCCCGGGGAGCGCAGGGGGCAGGTGGCGGATATAGCTCTACGCGCGATGGAGCGATTCATACGATGCGCGAAGTGCTATAGCGGACTCGGCCTTCTCTATGAACGGCCGGATTTCGAGCTGCCGGAGCGCTGTATCGTCGTCTCGAACCATCAGAGCCTGTTCGATATTCCAATACTGATGCATTATTTCAAGGACGATCGGCGCCTGCTATTCGTCGCCAAGAAGGAACTAGGGTACGGGATACCCCTCATCTCGAGCGTACTAAAGATCGGCGGGCATGCGCTCATAGATAGGGGCGGGCGTTCAGCCCAGTCTATGAAGGCGCTCGGCTCCTTCGCGAGGCGTTGTTCCCGGGCCGGCTTCTGGCCGTCGATTTTTCCCGAGGGCACTCGCTCCAAGGACGGGATACTCGGCAAATTCCACTCGGCCGGTTTACGGCGCATCATGGAAACAATCCCTGGCCCCCTGCTCGTCGTCGCCGTGGACGGCGGCTGGAAGGCCGCGGGGCTGGGCATGTTCCTCGCTAAGCGGCCGAGCATAGAGTATAGGGTCAAGGCTATCGCGCTCATCGAGGCGGGCCCGGATAAGACAAGCGTCGCCGACGCCTTGGACGCCTCGAGGGCCGTAATTGGGCGACAGCTGGAGGCCTGGCATGCCGAGGCGCCTCTATAGCGCTCCCCCGACGCGGATAAAAAAAACCGCCCCTACGAGGGGCGGCTTAACGCGAGCCGATCGCAGGGCCTTAGCTGAAGTCGCTGGGCCTGCGCTCGGTGCGCTTGCATTTCTCGCACTCGGCGACGTTCTTGACGCGACCGTCATCGAATAGAGTCTTCATCTTCACTTCGCCGCCGCACGGGCAATAGAAATGATGCGTGGTACTCGACGTACGAGAGTTCTTACTTACCTGTCCCATGACGAACTCCTTGGGGATATTGCCGGCCGTTTGGCGGATCCGGCCGCGCCGAAAAGCGCCCCGATATTGGATGGAGGACGGCGCCGAAGCCGGCACCCTTGCCTAGAGCACAAAATAACGCGAAATCCGATCAAGTGTCAATCGCGGAGGACCGCCCGGCCGCTCGTTCCATTATAAGACCCCCGGGTCGAGTAGCCGACCCGGGGGCGTACCACGGAAAGGAGGAACAACCCTCGATCGACGACCGAGCGATGTCGATTATGTAACAATCGGCCCCGTCCCCGGTTACACTGGAAAATCAAGTTTTTTGATTGGCCGACTGCAGCAATTCCTGGAGCTGTTCCTTGTGGTAGAGCTCTACAGAGCGGTTCTCGGCGAATTCCATAGCCGCCCTGTTGAAGCTGGAACTCGTGATGATGACGCCGCGAATAATACCCAGCTTCTTCATATTGTCCAGCAAGGAGCGGACTGCGGAGTCGTCGAGCGCCTCGGAGACCCTGAGGAAGCGGACGAGCTGGGGCTTCTTCTTCGTTCCGAGCCATTTCTCCGACTCGTTCTCCACGGTGATGAAGTCGACCCCGTTCATGGTGCCGATGACGTCCCTGACGGCGAGGTTGAGGCCCTGGGCGGCCACGAGCTTGCATAACTCGACGAATTCCTCCTGGCTACAGGTAAGGTAATCCTTCATACGGTCGTCGGTCCGGTACTCATGGTACTGGGTCAGTTTCTCGGATACGTCCCGGAATTGCGGCTTCTTCGAGTATATCTTCTCCCACTGCTCGATCGCCTTGTCGATGTTCTTTTGCTTCTCGTAGCATAGGGATAGGAAATACCTGCCGTAGAGCGTCTCCGACGCCGACTCGTCCTTGGAGAGCTTCACGGCCCGCTCGAGCTCTATGACCGCGTTGTCGTACGAGCCTTGGCTCATATACGTGCCGCCCCTCTCGACGAGGGCCTTGATCTTGAGAGCCGGGCTCTTCTGGGCCCGCTCGAACGCGAGGAGGGCCCCGGTATAGTCGTTGGATTCCTTAAGGAGCTTGCCTAGATAGTAATAGCTATCGTAGTTAGACGGGTCGGTCTTAAGGCTGGCCTCGAATTCCGCCCTCGCCTCGAGGGGGTGCTTCGTCTTATAGAGGATGACGCCTAGCATATAGTGGGCCTTGCCGTGCCGCTGATCCAGCTCGACGGCCTTCCTGGCGTACTTCACGGCTACTTCGGCCTTGCCCCGCTCGTCGAATATCCGAGCGCACTGATAGTAGTACTCGGCGTTGCGCGGATCGCCCTTGACGAGGAGAATGTACTCCTTAAGCGCCTCTTCGAGCTGGCCGAAGCGTTCGTACAGGTCCGCTATTACCCTCCTGAACTCCGGCTCCGGAATATCGCGGTCGAACTGCCCTATATCGCCTACGGTCTTCAGCTCCATGAGCGCCAGCTCGGATTTGCCTTCCGACAGATATATCTTGCCGAGATAGTAATGCGCCGCGGCGTTTCGGGGTTCCTTGGCCAGGATGGCCTTCACGATCTTGGCCGCGGCCGGGCTCCGGCCCTGCTTGATGAGATCGGCGACCGCGGAAAGGCGCTTAGGCAGCGCTATCATCCTGATGAGGAAAACGCTTAGGATGCCCACCGCTATGCCGAAGAATACTATGAGGATCACGACGAATGACATCGGCCCGCCTTAAGTTCGGTATCGAGGATGGCCCGGACGCGCTTTAAACGAGGCGCCTCTCGTGGTATCCTTGTCTATGTTAAACGAGATTTCAATGAATTTCCAGGCTGTCGCGGGGCATTACCCGCAATATCCGCGAATCGACCGCAGAGCAAAAGGCCGAACGTAACGCCGAGGAGGAACGATGCCGTCACGACCTGGCCTGAATCGGGGCGCTATGAGGCGGATAGCGTTTTTCCTCGCCGTATCGGGGGCCGTAGCCGCATCCTTCGCCTCCGAGTTCTCCGATCGCGGGATAAAGCTGTTCATGGAGAATAAGCCGCTTGAGGCCGCTCCCGTCCTCGAGGCGGCCTCCAAGGAAGCGGGAGCCGACGAGAGGGTTTTCCTATACCTAGGCATAGCGTACCAACAGCTAGGACGCTGGGACGAGGCCGTCGCGTCGTTCCGCAAGGGCCTGGCTTCCTCCGTCCTGTATAGGCATCAGTTCCTATTCAATATCGCCAACTCGTTCTACGCCCAGGGACGGAACGCCTTCGCCGTGGAGTATTACGACCAGGCGCTCGCCGCGAAGCCCGAGTACGCGCAGGCCTACCTCAATCGGGCGAACGCCAAGATGAGGCTCGGCGACCACGGCGGGGCGGTTTCGGATTATTCGCTTTTCCTGAGCCTCGAGCCGGCCTCGCCGCAGGGCTCGGAGATCAGGCGCCTCATCGACCTGCTCGGGTCTAAGGCGGCCGAGGCCGATCGCGTTAAGGCCGAGGCCGAGGCGCGCCTGCTGGCCGAGGAACGAGCCAAGCAGGCCATGCTCGACGAGGTCGCGCGCTCCCTTATGGAAGCGGCCGAGGCTACGACGAACCTCTCGGCCGGTTCAGGCGATACGCAGGGCTACGACTCTGACCTGTCTCTCGACGACTGATAGTCGGAACGTCTTTCCGGAGGGCACTACACGTGATAGAACAGAAGAAGAAGACCTTAACGTACGCCGCTATCGCCATAGGCGCCGTACTAGTGATCGCCCTCGTCGCGGCCCTGGCCATAGGCGGCGGCTCGCGCGCCAAGGGCCGCGAGCGGACCAATATGCTGTCCCTCGCTCGGGAGTATATAGATCGCGGGGACTACGATCGAGCGCTCGACATACTGGATAGCCTCATCATCAAGGACTCTGGCGACTCCGACGCCAGGGCCCTGCGCGACGACGCCCTAGGCAAGAAGACTTCGGCTAAGGCGGCGGCCGAGGAAGCCGCCGCGCGCGCCGCCAAGGCCGGTACCGACGACGCGGGAGCCCTCGCCCAGAGCCTCGGCGAGCTCGGCAAGACGCTCGAGAGGACGGCGTCGACGGTCGCCCAGGGCGCGTCGCAGAAGACCCAGCCCGCCCAGTCGGCGGCGAGTTCCGAGGCCGCGGCCGCGGCCGCTCGGAAGGCGGATGACGACGCCCGCGCCAAGGCGGAGGCCGAGGCCGAGGCGGCGCGGAGGAGGGCGGCCGAGGATGAACTGGCGCGCAAGAGCCAGGAGACGCGCGCCAGGATGGAGGCCGTGAACGCCCTCGTGAAGGCCGGGCGCGCCTCGATATCGTCCGGCGACTACGGGTCGGCGAAGTCGTCGTTCGACGACGCGGTGGGCTCGCTCCCTCCCGGAGAGGCCAAGTTCGCGGCCCAGACCTTCGCCGACATAGCGGAAGGCTACTACGACGGCTACAAGCGCTCTCCTGCCAGCGCGGAGGGGCTCGAGGCGGTCAAGCAGGCCCAGCGCACGGCTCAGGAGGCGATTAGGAGCGACTCGTCGGACGCTCGCCCCCACTATACGCTCAGCAAGATCTATAACGATTTCCAGAAGCCCGACCTCGCCCAGAGCGAGCTCGAACAGGCCGTGAAGCTCGATCCCAATAACTACCTCTACGCCTACGAGCTCGGAAAGGCCTATTTCAGGGTCAAGAAGTACCCGGAGGCGCAGCGCGCCTTCGAGTCGATAACGGTAAAGCTAAATCCTAAGTACGAGCCGGCGTTCTTCAACCTGGGAATGACGTACCGCGCGATGCGCAACGATCAGGCTGCGCTCGGAGCCTTCGGCGGGGCCTTGAGGCTCAAGCCCGATTACGTCCGGGCCCATGTCGAGACGGCGCGCATCCTCGCCTCCAAGGGGGATTCGGCGGGCGGCGTCAAGTCGTACCTGGCGGCGCTGTCGTTCGAGCCCGACAACGCCTCGGCCCTCCGAGAGCTCGGCGTGGTATACGACTCGGCGGGCAAGAGCGCCGAGGCGGAGAAGGTCTTCGAGAAGGCCTTCTCCCTGGCCCCCGACGCGTTGACGAGCTATAACCTCGCCAAGGTCAAGTACGACCTCGGCAAGGCCGCGGAGGCGCTCTCGTTCGCGCGCAAGGCGGTCGATATGGCTCCGTCCGTCGCCCTCTACCACTACCTCGTGGGATTGACGGCCGAGAAGGCCGGCGACGTCGACGCCGCCTTGCTCGCGTACGCGAAATCCGCCGAGCTCGACAAGAAGGCCGTCGACGCGCGCGTCAACCTGGGCCGCCTGTACCTGGAATCGGGCTTCGCCGATAAGGCGCTCGCGGTGCTCGAGGAGGCGTACAGGATAGAGCCCAAGTCGCTCGAGGCTAACAATAACCTGGCCAACGCCTACGGCACTAAGGCGCTGTTCGAGAAGAGCGTGTTCCATTACGAGGCGGCCCTGGCCCTATCGCCGCGCGACGCGACGATTCGGATGAACCTGGCCCGGGCGTACGTGCAATCGGGAGCGCTGCCCAAGGCTCGGGACGCCTACGTCGAGCTATTAAAGCTCGCCCCGGCTAACTGGGAGGCTATGTACGAGCTGGGCAAGGTGCACCTATCCTCCGGCGACGCGGCGGCCGCCAAGAAGACGCTGTCGGAGCTGCTCGCCAAGAAGCCCGACTTCAGGGCCCGGGCGGAGGTCGAGACGATACTGGCCGGTCTCTAGACGATACTGGCCGGTCTCTAGACGATGCGCCTGACGGCGCGGAACAGGTCCTCTCGGCTCATCCTGTGCCATATTGGCCTGCCGTGGGGGCAGCGAGGCTCCGGGAGGCGGAGCGCGGCCTCGATCAGGGCGACCGCGCCCGTCTCGTCGAGCTCGTCGCCGTCCTTGATCGCAGCCTTGCACGCGGCCTGGGCCGCTGTCTCCCGCAATAGCTCGGAGGGATCGGGCCTCGAGCGCAGGAGCTCGAAGACCGCGCCCGTCATGGCTTCCGGCATCATGGCGGGCGCCGCCTCGAGCATCCACGAGCGGCCTTCCCTGACCAGGCGGAATCCAGCGGCGGCGAGCGCCGGCACCGAGGCGGCGATGTAGGCGTCCTCGGCGTCCGACTCAGGCTCGAAGACTACCGGTACCAGGAGCTCCTGGGACACGGCGCGGCCGGCCATGATCTCGTCGTACAGATAGCGCTCGTGGGCCGCGTGCTGGTCGAGGAGCACGAGCTCGTCGCCCTGCTCGAAGGCGAGGAACACCCCGAGCGCCCTTCCGAGGTAGCGGAAGCCGTCGCCTCGCGGACTAGCGGCCTCGCGTCCCTCCGCCTCGCTTCCCTCCGCCTCGCGGCCGTACCTTCGCGGGGCTTCCCTGGCCTTCGCGGCCGCCTCGGCCATGGCCGGCCATGAGGAGCGATCGGCGATCCCGCCTATATAAGGGCGTTCCCGAGCCTCGGCGTAACCTGGGCCGCCGGTTAGCACAGCCGCCTCCAGGCCGGGAAGCTCGGAGCCGTAGGCCGGGCCGGATCCAGGGCTTCGGAGGGCGGCGAGCGGGCTGGCCATCCTATCCCGATTTCCTAGGTAATCCCGAACGGCCCTAATGAGGCCTGAGCGTATTTCGTCGATATTCTTGAGCCTGACTTCTTTCTTGGCCGGATGGATGTTGAAGTCGGCGAATTCCGGGTCCACGTCGACGAAGGCGTACGCGAAGGGCCAGGCTCCGCCAGGCAAGGCGCCCCTATACGAGTATTCGAGGGCCTGGGCTATGCCGTACTCCTGGACTCTCCTGCCGTTGACGAATACCTGTACGCCGCGCCTGTCGGGCCTGTAGACCTCGGGCAGGCCGGCGACTATCCTGGCCTTGAAGCCGGTCCCGGAGGCTGAAAGCTCCCTGAAGAACTCGGGCGGCTGGTCGGGAGCGCTCGCCGCCAAGGTCCTTTCCACCAGGCCCGAGGGCCGTAGTACCAAGAGCGGCTTAGCCGCCGAGGATAGGCGGAACGCGACCTCGGGGAAGGCCATGGCCTTGTCGACGAGCACGGCTCGGCACGCGGCGGCCTCGGCGGCGGGGCGTTTCAGGAATTTCTTCCTGGCCGGGAATGAGGCGAACAGGTCTCGAACCGTCACGGCCGTGCCCCTGGAGCCCTTGGAGGGGACGATGGAAGCGCGGCCGCCCGGCTCCGACTCGAGCCTCCACGCCGCATCGTCGCGAACGGCGCTGACTATCTCGAGGCGAGCCACGGCGGCTATCGACGACAGCGCCTCGCCGCGGAATCCCAGCGTCGACAGGGACAGCAGGTCGTCGAGCTCCCGGATCTTCGAGGTGGCGTGGGGCAGGACGGAAAGGGCCAGGTCGGCCTCGCCCATGCCCGAGCCGTCGTCCACGACCCTGAGCCTGTCGGCGCCTCCGCCGTCCATCTCCACGGCGATGGAGCGGGCGCCGGAATCGAGGGCGTTGTCCAGGAGCTCGCGAAGGGCCGCGGCCGGCCTGTCGATTACCTCGCCCGCGGCTATGCGCTTGGCCACCTCGGGCTCGAGCACCCGTATCACTGAAGCATCCATAGGATACGGTATACACCGCGAGGCCGGGATTGTCACGTCGGAGGGCGGAGGGCGGCGAAAAGAAAACCCGCCCCCGAGGGGGCGGGCCGGGCGCCTCTGCGAAGGCTCCTAGAAGTGGAGGCGGGTCTCTAGCGTGATAGTCGGCACGATAACCGGCTTCGTCTTCTCGGCGTCGCTATACTGCACGTTCCCGCCCGCGTCGCGCTCGACGGCCGTCGAGACGACGACGGCGAGGTCCAAGTTGGGAGCCCCGGGTATCGGTAGCGATAGTTCGCCCGAGAACGTGGTGTTCTCGTCGAACAGGGTAGCCCCTCCGGCCGCGATCGACCTTACGAAGCCCTTGCGCTCGTAGGCGATGGAGCCTGCGAGGTCGAAGACGGGGATAAGGCCCTTCTTGATGGCGAGGACCG
This sequence comes from Spirochaetota bacterium, assembly GCA_018816345.1. Classification (GTDB taxonomy): domain Bacteria; phylum Spirochaetota; class Spirochaetia; order Treponematales; family UBA12059; genus SZUA-370. The sequence goes on from JAHIWG010000143.1 coordinate 60,932, forward strand.
CCTTGAAGTAGTCGTCGCTGGTAGAGAGGAGCTCGTCCAGGCTCGTGGCGTCTGCCGACCAGGGCCAGAAATATCCCAGCGTGAACGTCAGCTTGTCCTTGAGTATGGCCGCTCCGCCCTCGCCGTAGACTCCCATCATGCTCGGAGACTGGTCAATGGGGGTCGCGCCGGACAGGTAGCCGGCCCATTCCGCTACCAGCGCGGATCTCCTGCGCTCGTAGCCGGCGTCGAAGAACGCCGGGCTGAAGGCGCCGGTGAAATAGCGGTACTCCAGGCGCCAGTCGATGAACAGCACGTTGCCTATGAATCCCGAGGCGGCGCCCCAGTTCTTCAGCTCGGAACCCGTCCATACCATGTCGTAGCGCAAGCCCGCGGCTCCGGCCCCGGTATCGCCCGCGCGCACGTACGGGACCATCGCGGCTCCGTCGGCGAATAGCCTGAGCCCGAAGGCGTCGCTCGTTACGATGGGCAGGTCGAGGTCTAGCCCGGCGCCTATGAATACCGGGTCTCCGTAGGATTCAGCCGTGGCGGCGTCCATGTCGGAGGCGGGAGCCAGGTCGGCGGCGCCCGAGAGGCCGATGGCCAGCTTGAAGTCGGGGATCGGCCGTACGAACAGCCTGCCGCCCACGACCTGATTGTCCGTCAGGTCGTTGGTCAGGGCCTCGAAGCCCCAGCCGCCGGCGTCGACGCCTAGGTTGAGGCCGATCCGCCTGATGGACGGGAAGTCCGAGTCGTTGGCGTAGTTCCTCATGATGAGGCCGTGGCCTATCGTGAAGCTATTCAAGTTGCCTATCTTGAGGAAGAACGGATCGACGAGGGGCTCGCCGTATTCTATGAACTTGATCTTGAGGGCCAAGTCCGTGGCGGCGTCGGCCAGGGCGGCGCCCCAGGTATCGGCCGTCCAGCCCTTGTCGAAGCCGAAGGACCACTCGTCGTTGCCTTTGGGCCTATACCAGGTAGCGGGGTCGAACAGGTCGCTCGAGTAGATTATTGGGATATAGAGGCCGGTCTTGAGCTTGCCTATGGCGAAATTCGGCTGCAGGACCGCCTTGGCCCAGGTATCGCCGTTTATGGTGACCGAGCCTATCTCCATGCCCAGGACGTCGCGTAGCCAGTCGAGCACGGCGTTCGCCGCCTTATCCTCGCGCGCGGCGGGTTCGGGCTTGGCCGGCTCCTCCGGTTCTGCCGCGGAGAAATCGGACGCGACGGCGTCGGACGGGCTGGCCGCGGCCGCCTCGGCGGGTTTTTCCTCAGCTACGGCGTCCTCCGCCTGGACGGGCAGGCGCTCCGCGGGAATATCCAGGTCGCCGTATTCCTCGGCCAGCTGCTCGGGCGTGAACGGCGAGGCGACGAGGCCCTTGAAGAAGTCGGCGAACTGGCCGGCGCCTACCATGATGGCCCCCGCTATGGAGTCGCCCTCGCCTCGGCCGCCGAACTCCACGGCGCCCTTGGCCACGAGGAGCATGGCCTTGGCGCCTTCCTCGAAGGACATGGAGAAGTCGGTGCCGCGGACGCCGGCCACGGTGCTCGAGGTGAATATCGAGTACTGCGAGCCCTTGGCGGCGACGGTGCGGAGCTTGCCCGCCACCAGGGTGAAGCCGTTCTGCTCCTTCTGCGGGGTGGCCAGGCCCTCGACCCTGAAGGTGGTCATCTTGGCGAGCTTGATGACGGTGCCGTTGGGCTTGAGCGTAAGCTCGACGCTGGTGCCGGCGCCCGTCTTGACGGTCGATCCGACCGGTATCGCGTCGCCCTCCATGATGGAGCCGCTCTTATAGCTGAAGGCCGTGGAATCGGGATAGACGACGTCGAGGTTGTCGCCGTCGACGAACTCCAGGATCAGCGATTGCTGCGCCTGGGCGGCCGACATCGTAACGCCCGCGAGAGCTAGGGCCCCCGCTATCATCCATGTCTTGAAACGCATGCCGTCTCCTCCTCTTGGCGTCAGAATTTGATTGAGCTCTGCAGGCTCGACGTGACGTCGAAGCCGTTGCCGCTCGCGCTATCCGGGTTGTAGCGCAACGAATACAGGAGCGTGAACACCGCGGCTCCCGTCTTATAGTTGAAGGCGGCGGTGATGACCGCGTCGCTCGGGTCGACGAGGTCGGCGAAGAACCCGTTCTCCTTGCCTAGGAAGTACTTGTCGTACGAGCCCGTCACGAAGAAGCCGCCGAGCACGCCCTCGGCCATGCCTATGACGCCGCGTAGGTGGGGGTATTCGGCGGAACTGGCCGTCGCTATCGCGGGAGCCGCCTTGAAGGGGCCGTCTACCGAGACGCTGAAGTACAGCTTATCCTCGAGGAGGCTGGCGCCCGCCTTGGCGAGCCAGCCCGCGAAGCCTTCCCCCGTAGGGGCCGTATTCATGAGCGCGGCCTTCTCGACGCGGAACAGGTCGTAGTTGGCGTCGAAGTACACGGGAGAGAACCCGGCGCCCAGGAGCCTGAGCTGGACCCCGTAGGTGATGACGCTGACGAGGCGTCCGCCGGCGCCCACCATGAAGCCCGTCCTCTGGTTAGGCTCGAAGGCCAGCTCCGAGAATACGGCGAGAGGGAAGGCCTTGCCGGTCAATACGGGGAGGAACAGGTCCGCGCCCATGACGGTCAGCGGATCGAAGGCGACGCTCGATGCGAGCCCCGCGACGCCGCGATCCATCGCTATCGTGCCGCCGACCTGGAGGTTCTCTAGTATAGGCAGGCCCGTCGTCACGAGCGGCCTTACGAAGAGCCTGCCGCCGAAGACGTCGAATTTGGCCAGGTTGCCGGTAAGGAGCTCTATTCCCACGTAGGGGAAATCGAACAAGGACCCGTCGAGCCCTACGTCGAGCCCGAAGACGCGCTGGGCGGGCAGGAACTTGGTATTGGAGTACTCGCCTACGATGAAGCCGTTCCCCAGCGTCAGGTCGTCGATGGAGCCGAGCTTGACGTAGAGCGGCTCTCCCCTGAGCCCGTAGCGGAAATACATGATCTTGGGCAGGTAGAGGTCGAGGATGCTCTTGCCCGAGCCGTCGTAATCCGGGATCCAGTCGCCGGGGAATATCTCTATCGCCGTGTCGGCGTCCGGCATCAGCTTGAAGCGGAGCGTGAAGTCGAACCCGATGCCGAAGGGCCCGACGGCCACGTCCGGCTGGAAGCCGAGGCTATTCCAGGTCACCGGTTCTCCCGCGGAATTGATGAGGACGTCGGTGCCGAGCGATATTCCGGCCTGGAAACCGAATCCTCCAGAGTCGCCCGTCTCTTCGGCGAACGTCAAAGGAACTATTACGCACAATGCCGCTATCATTATGAAGGCTTTCTTCATCGTCGGCTCCTCCTCGGGCTCGTATCAGTATCTATCCTTTTTAGTATAGCTCTTTTTGACTTGAAAATCACCTGCATGCTATGGTGTGGTCCGTCGAAGGAAATTCGGCGGAAGGTGGCACGGTATGCAGTTTTTTAAAAGGCTCGAGGCGGCTTGGACGGAACGAGGTACGGCGCTCTGCGTCGGCCTGGACCCGCGGCTCAGGCCCGGAGAGGGCGCCGACGACCTGTATAGGCGATCGAAGGCCATCGTCGACGCGACCGCGCGCTACGCCGCGTGCTTCAAGCCCAACGTCGCCTTCTACGAGGCCTTCGGGGCCGCCGGCATCGACGCGCTCGTCCGGCTGGTCAAGAGCGTCCCGGACGGCGTCCCCGTGCTCCTCGACGCGAAGCGCTGCGACATCGGACCCACCGCCGAGGCGTACGCCAAGGCCTGCTTCGAGGCAATAGGGGCGGACGCGGTTACCCTGAGCCCGTACATGGGGCGCGACGCCGTCGACCCGTTCCTGGCGTACGAGGACAAGGCCGTTTTCCTCCTGGCGCGGACGAGCAATCCCCGTGCCGGCGTCTTCCAGGACGTCGACGCGGGCGGCCTGCCCCTGTACGCCCTCGTGGCCAGGGAATGCTCCTCGTGGTCCGATAGGGTGGGCCTCGTGGCCGCGGGCAACGACGTCCAGGGCATGGCGGTCGTCCGCGCGGCCGCGCCGGGCGCGTGGCTCCTCGCGCCCGGGATAGGCGCGCAGGGCGGCGATATAGCGACGGCCTGGAAGGCCGGGGCCAGGAGCGACGGCATGGGCGTGTTGCCCGTAGCCGCCAGGAGCGTCGCCGAGGCCGCGGATTCGGGCGCCGCCGCCGCCGACCTGGTAGCGTCGATGAAGAAGGCCGCCGAGGGCGCTACCCGCGCGACAGGCGTCGGCTTCGACGGGGCGACGCTCTTAAAGAAGCGCATCATGAGAGGCCTCCTCGATACCGGCTGCTTCAAGACCGGCTCGTTCGTGCTGAAGAGCGGAAAGACCTCCCCTTTCTACATAGACCTGCGCCGAGTCATATCCGACCCGTCCCTGCTCGACGCGGTGGCCCAGGCCTACGCGCTCGCCTCGGAGGGCGCCGCCTACGATAGGGTGGCGGGCATACCCGCGGCAGCCCTTCCCCTGGCCACCGCGACGTCGATGCGGCTGCGCGTCCCGATGGTATGGCCTAGGATGCCCGCCAAGGACCACGGCACGGGCGTCCGCGTCGAGGGCGCCTTTAATAAGGGCGAGCGGGCGCTGCTCCTAGACGACCTCATCACGACGGGCACGTCCAAGATTGAGGCCATAGAGATCCTGAGGGGCGAGGGCCTCGTCGTCGAGGACCTGGTCGTTTTGATAGAGCGAGGGAAGCAGGGTAGGCGGGACATGGAAACGGCTGGCGTAAGGCTCCGCTCCTTCATGCACGTCCGCGAGCTGTTCGCGCTGTGCGAGGAGCTCGGCACCATAGACCGCGCCGAGAGGGAGCGCCTCGAGGCTTTCGCCGACGCCGAATAGGCGCGCGGGCCCCGGGCGCCTATCGTCCGGGGGCCCGCGGCAGGTCCCGCGGCCTCGAGCGGGCGACTATATCCTGCAGCGTCATGCTCACGAGGAACGAGTCTATATGCGCCGCCAGCTCCTTCCAGACGCTTCCCGCGACGCAATCGGCTACCCTGTCGCAGCCATCCTCCGTTCCGGGGCCGGAACAGGAGGAGAGGAACATGCCCTCGCCCGAGGCTGAAACGATATCCCGGAGCAGTATCTCCGATAGAGGCTTGGCGAAGAAGAATCCGCCTCCCGGCCCGCGAACCGACGATATAAGCCCGGCCTTCCGGAGCTTGAAGAAAATCTGCTCTAAGAACTCCGGGGAGAGGCTCTCAGCTTCGGAGAGAGTCTTTATAGAGACGGGCGCGGTTCCGCTGCTCAGCCTCGCGAGCGCTATCGCCGCCCGAAGCGCGTAGCGTCCCTTCGTCGTTATTCTCATTTTGTTCTCCCGATCGTCGATTATTCCTAGTAATACTGGTAGAACCGATCCTACTATGGATTATACTTTAACGGAAGAATAATCCGAGGGTCTATACGGGAGGGATATCGATGTCCACGCGAGTAGGTGACGAAAGTCTAGTCGAGGAAGCCAGGCGAATCATCGCCTTTAAGTTCATGTCGGACGTCGAGGCGGGCGACCTTCTAGGCGTATCGTCCATAGTCGAGGCCCAGGAAGGCCAGCAGATAGTAGCGCAGGGCGAGGAGGGCTCGAGCCTGTTCGGGATCCTCGAAGGCTCGGTCGCGGTCTCCGTTACGGCCGAGGAGGGTAGGGACGTCTATATGAATACGCTCGGGATCGGGGACATCTTCGGGGAGGCCGGGCTATTCATGAACGTCAAGCGCACTGCCACGGTCACGGCCACCTGCGACTCGTCGATCCTGAAGATACAGCGCAAGGATTTCGCCCGCTTCATCAAGATGCACCCCGAAGCGGGCAATAAAGTCCTGCTCGTGTTCATCTATAGCCTGCTACGGAAGCTCAGGATGGCTAACGAGGAGCTCGCATTCGAGCGCAAGGGCGATTTCGGGCAGGCCGACGTCGACGCGATGATGGCTAGCCTCTTCGGGGACAAGGACTAGGGAAGGAAAAGGCCCCGACTAGCCCGTACGCCGCCCGCGCTTCTCGCCGGCGGCCTTGATCCTCGCGACGGCCCTGGCGACGGCCTTCCTCGATTGGGCGCGTATCCAGGGCGGTGACGCGGGGGACAGACGTTCCTGGGCGCGCTGCAGCGCGGCCCTCGCCCTCTCGACGTCCACGTCCGATGACATCTCGGCCGAATCGACCATGATGGTGGTCGCCTCGGGCTTGATGCGCGCGAAGCCCTCGCCGATAGCCGCGGACCAGTCCCCCGAATCGCCCGAGACGCGTAGCACGCACGGCTCTACGGGTACCACCAGAGGCTGGTGGCCCGCGAGCACCTCGAGCTCGCCGTCCTCGGTCGCGAAGACCGCGGACCGGGCCCTGGCTCCGTGGAAGCGGCCGTACGGGGTCACGATCTCGAGCGCGAAGCTAGCCATCTCGAGGCCCCTTCACAGGTTCTTGGCGCGGCCGCGCGCCTCGTCGATATCGCCGACCATGAAGAAGGCCTGCTCCGGTACGTCGTCGCACTCGCCTTCGACAATCTCCTCGAACCCGGCTATCGTCTTCTCGATGCCGACGTAGCGCCCCGCCATGCCGGTGTACTGCTCCGCCACGTGGAACGGCTGGCTGAAGAAACGCTGGATCTTGCGCGCCCGGTACACCGAGCGCTTGTCCTCGTCCGACAGCTCGTCCATGCCCAGTATGGCTATTATGTCCTGCAGCTCGCGGTAGCGCTGTAGCGCCGCCTGGACCTTCCGGGCCACGCCGTAGTGGCGCTCCCCGACGATGCGCGGGTCGAGCACGCGGCTCGACGAAGCCAGCGGGTCGACCGCGGGGTAGATGCCCAGCTCGACTATGCGGCGGCTCAGCACCGTCGTCGCGTCCAGGTGCGCGAAGGTCGTGGCCGGGGCCGGGTCGGTGATGTCGTCGGCCGGTACGTAGACTGCCTGGACGGAGGTTATGGAGCCTTTCCTGGTGCTGGCGATGCGTTCCTCGAGAGCGCCCAGCTCGTTGGCGAGGGTGGGCTGGTAGCCTACGGCGCTGGGGATCCGCCCGAGCAGGGCCGAGACCTCGCTGCCGGCCTGGATGAAGCGGAATATATTGTCGATGAACAGGAGCACGTCCTGGCCCTCGACGTCTCGGAAGCGCTCCGCCATCGTGAGCGCGGACAGGGCGACGCGCATGCGCGCCCCCGGCGGCTCGTTCATCTGCCCGAAAACCAGGGCGGTATTGGCTATGACGCCGGACTCCTTCATCTCCCGCCACAGGTCCGCCCCCTCGCGGCTCCGCTCGCCGACGCCCGCGAATACCGAGAAGCCGGAGTGCTCGGCGGCGATGTTCCTGATCAGCTCCATGATGATGACGGTCTTGCCGACGCCGGCGCCCCCGAAGAGGCCTATCTTCCCGCCCTTCAGGTAGGGGGCCATCAGGTCGACGACCTTGATGCCGGTCTCGAGTATCTCGGCCGACGGCTTCTGGTCGGATAGGTCCGGCGCTTCCCTGTGGATGGGCGCCCGCTCGGCGTCCACCGGGGGGCCGCCGTCTATCGTCCTGCCTGTCACGTCGAACATCCGCCCCAGTACCGCGGGGCCCACGGGCACGGATATGGGGCCGCCCCTGGCCACGGCTCGCGTCCCCCGGGAAAGGCCCTCGGTCGCGTCCATGGCGACGCATCGGACGGACCCCTCGCCGACGTGCAGGAGCACCTCGGCGATCAGGGGGCGGTTCCCGTCCCCGCCTATCTCCACCGCGTCGAGTATGGCCGGAAGGCCGCCCGGGAACCGTATATCTACGATGGGCCCCGCTACGCGGACGACCGATCCTATTAACTCCTCCATCGCGTTTCCTTTCAGCCGGTCACGGCCGCTGGGCGGCCGCGCCCGCGACTATCTCGCTTACCTCGGCGGTGATAGCCGCCTGCCTCGCCCTGTTATAAGAACCTGTCAGGCGGGCGATCATCTCGCCGGCGTTCCTCGACGCCGAGTCCATAGCCGACATGCGCGCCGATTGCTCGCTGGCGAAGGCCTCGACTAGGGCGCCGTAGACCACTCCCTTGACGAAGAACGGCACGAGGCGCGCGAAGACCGACTCCTCGTCCGGCTCGTACGAGTAGGATCCTGACGCCTCCTTGGCGGCCCGGGCGCGACGGGATATCGGGCGGGCCGCGGCGAGCGCCTCCCGCTCGAGGGGCAGGACCCCGATGAGTTCCGGGACCTGCTTCACGGTGGAGATCATGTTCGTGTAGGCGACGCGGAACTCGTCCACCCGTCCGGAGAGGAAGAGATCGACGGCGAAGGCCGCTATATCCTTGGCCTCGTATACCGTGGGCTCCTTGCGCGAGACCGAGAAGTCTTCCATGAGGACGTAGTCGCGCTTCATGAAATGACGCTTGCCTATGGCCCCGACGGGTATCAGTATCGATCCTGAGGGGCAGGAATCCTCGACGAAGCGGATGATCGCGGCGTTGTAGGCCCCCGCGAGGCCCCGGTCGGAGGTGATCACGAGCGTGGCGATCCGGCGGGACGGCTTCCGCGCCCTCTTGTCGAACCACGTCCTCGCGGCGTGCTCGGAATGGTCGACGATATCCGCCATCGCGGCCCTCACCGCCTCGAAGTACGGAACCGTCTCGTCCAGGCGCCTCCTGGCCTTGCGGAGCTTGGCCGTCGATATCAGCTTCATGGCCGAGGTCACCGTCAGGGTCTGCGAGACGCTCTTGATCCTCGACCGGACGTCGCGCATCGATTCCATGCGCTACTCGGCTTTCTTGAGGCCGGCGAGCTCCTCGAACCCGGCCTTGAGGCCGGCCTCGGACTCGGCGTCCATGTCGCCCGAGGCGTCGATCCGCGCCAGTATCTCGGGCTTGCGGTACTTGAAGAACCTGAGCGACTGCTCTCGGAACGCGGCGACGCCCTCGGGCTTCGTGCCGGCCAGATACCCGCCGGCGGCGGCGTACAGGAGCACAATCTCCTCCGAGAGCGCCATGGGCTCGTACTGACCCTGCTTCAGAAGCTCGACGAGCCTCTCTCCGTGCTCCAGCCTGTCCTGGGTCGCCTTGTCCAGGTCTGAGCCGAATTGCGCGAAAACCGCCAGCTCGCGGTACTGCGCCAGGTCTATCCTGAGCCTGCCCGCGAGCTTCCGCACGGCCTTGCACTGGGCCGACCCGCCGACGCGCGAGACGGAGAGGCCCACGTCGACCGCGGGCCTGACGCCGGCGTAGAAGAGGTCGCTCTGGAGGAAGACCTGGCCGTCCGTTATCGATATCACGTTGGTCGGTATATACGCGGATATGTCCCCGCCCTGGGTCTCGACTATGGGAAGGGCGGTCATCGAGCCGCCGCCCAGCGCGTCCGAGAGGCTCGCGGCGCGTTCCAGGAGCCGTGAATGCAGGTAGAAGACGTCCCCCGGGTAGGCCTCGCGGCCGGGCGGCCGCCTCAGGAGCAGCGAGAGGGCGCGGTACGCGACGGCGTGCTTGGAAAGGTCGTCGTAGACGACGAGGACGTCGTCGCCGCGCTCCATGAAGAACTCGGCTACCGCGCACGCGGAATACGGAGCCAGGTACTGGAGCGCGGCCGACGTCTTGGCGGTGGCCGCGACGATGACGGTATACTCGAGGGCCCCGGCCCGCCTGAGCGTCTCTATGACCTGGGCGGTCGTGCTCGCCTTCTGGCCTATGGCCGCGTACACGCAGACGACCCCGGTGCCTTTCTGGGCCAGGACTGCGTCAACCGCGATGGCCGTCTTGCCCGTCTGCCTGTCCCCTATAATGAGCTCCCGCTGGCCTCGGCCGATGGGTACCATCGCGTCTATCGCCAGCGTCCCCGTCCTGAGCGGCGCGCCGACGCTCTTGCGCTCGACGACCGAGGGAGCCTTCTTCTCTATGGGCATGGTCCTGTCGGCGATCACGGCGCCCATGGCGTCAAGAGGGGTCCCTAGCGGGTCCACGGTCCTCCCGAGCGACGCCTGGCCGACCGGTATCTCGGCCGCCTTGCCGAGGCGCCTGGCCGTCTCTCCCTCGCGCACGGCGTTCTCGCCGTAGAGCAGCACGACGCCGACGTCGTCGGAGTCCAGGTCGAGCGCCAGGCCCAGGGCGCCGGAGTCGAACGAGACCAGCTCCCCGTACTCGACGCCGTCGAGCCCGTAGATCCTGGCGATGCCGTCGCCCGCGCTCAGCACGGCGCCTATCTCGTCTCGCTCCACGGAGCCCTCGTAGGACCGGGCCCGCTCGAGGAGGATCCTCGCTACGTCTTCGTGTAGGCTGTTCATGCCGGACCTCCGGATCCCGCCGCCGGCCTATCCAGCGGCTTGGCTAATTCCTTACCTAGCCGGCGGAGCCTCCCCGAGACGCTCGCGTCGTATCGGATAGATCCCGCCTCGAGCCTGAAGCCGCCGAGCAGGCCCGGATCCACGCTCTCCGTCGCGGTTATCCGGGAGAGCCTCGGGTCGGCCGATCTCCTATAGGCGGTCCAGGCGCCGAGTACCGCCGCCCTCGTCTCCTCGTCCAGGGGCCTCGCGGCCTCGATGCGGACGCGCTCTATGCCTCGCCGCTCGTCGAGCCCCCGCCGGTACGCGGCGGAGACGGCCGGGATGAGCCCGGCGGCGCGCCTGCGGACGACGAGGGTAACGAACGCGGCCCAGGTCTCGTCGCCGGGAACCAGGGCGGATAACGACTCAATCTTCAGCTCAGAGCCGACGCGGGGGTCGTCGAGGAACCGGGCCGCCTCCGAGAACCCGGCCCGGCGATCCCTGATAGCCTCGCCCGCCGCCTCGAGCGCCGTCGCGCGCGCCTCGGCGTCGTCGTCGCCGTGACCGGCGTCGCCGTGACCGGCGTCGCACATGAGCAAGGCCCTGGCCCAGGCGTTCGGGTCACGCATCGCTACGCTCCCCCGTCCCGCCCAGCTCGCGGATGAATTCGAGCGCCGCTAACCGCTCGGCCTCGCCGTCGAGCCCCTTTCGGGCGGCTACGCTGGCCGCGGCTACCGCGATGCCGGCTATCTCCTCGGCGAGCTGGTCGCGGGCTCGCGCTACCTCGAGCGCCGAGCGCTCCGCCGCCCGCCGCAGCGCGGCCTCGGCCTCCCTCTCGGCCTCCGCGACTATCTCCCTCGAGCGTACCGCGGCCCTGTCCTCCGCGTCCCGGAGCACCCATTCGGCCTCCTCGTCGGCGTTCGTGATGAGGTCGTCGTACCGCTGCCTCATCTCCTCGGCCGAGCGCTTGACCGAGGCGGCCTCGTCTACGTCCCGCCGTATCCGCTCGGCGCGATCGTCCATGAAGGCGCGTAGCGGCTTCCACAGGAGCTTCCTCAGGACGAGGTAGAGCACCGCGAGGTTGGCCACGGTGATGAAGAAGGTAACGGAGAACGATAGCATGCCGCCCCCGGCCCCTTACCTGAACAGGAGTATCAGCGAGACGACGAGGCCGTATATCGCCGTGGATTCGGCGAGGGCCACGCCTATGAAGAATATGCCTTGGATCTTGCCCGAGGCCTCCGGCTGCCTGGCTATCGACTCGGCCGTCTTGCCGGTCGCGATGCCGATGCCCAGGCCCGCCCCGACGCCAGAAAGTACCGCGACGCCGGCGGCGATCAGCGCGATGCTCGTCTCATTCATGTGCTTCCTCCATGTGTATCGCTTCTCCGATGAATATCGTCGATAGGTAGACGAATACGACCGTCTGCATGACGCCGTCGAACAGGTCGAAATAGAGGCCCGCTATAGGGGGCGCCCCGATCGGGACGAGGGCCTCGATGAGCCTCATGATGATGAACGCGCCCAGGATGTTCCCGAAGAGCCGGAGGGCGAGGGAGACCGGGCGTATCGCGTACTCGAGTATATTGAACGGCAGCATGAACGCGACCGGCTTTAAGAGCGACGCGGCCCATCCCAGGACGCCCCGCTTGGCGATGGACGACCCCAGCACGACCGCGATGACCGAGGCCGAGAGGCCGGCAGTTATATTTATATCGCGCATTATGGGCTTGATCTCGAAGGGCGGCTCGAAGCCGAAACCGCCTATAGGGGTCAGCATGGGCAGGAGGTTGGCGACCGCGAGGTAGGCCGCGAGCGTGCCCAGGAAGGGCGCGTACGCCTTGCCCGCCGGCCCCATGACGCCGCAGGCGAAGGAATCCGCGAATTCTACGAAGGCCTCGGCGATAGCCTGGGGCCTCCGGGGGACGTCCCTCAGGCGCCTCGTGACGGCTATGGCGGCGGCGACGATAATGGCCATGGCGACCCAGGAGCCTATCACCGTGTCGCTGATGGGTATCTCGTTCCCGAATAGCCGTATCGTGAAGACAGTTCGGATCGATATGGCCTCGGTGATCCGCTGTCCTATGCTCACAGCTTCTTCGGACGCCTGGCGCTCCATTCTCAATCCTTATAGAATAGGTCGTCGCGGAAGAAATCCGCTATCGCGGCCTTATCAAGCTTCCTGGTGGCCATGATGCGCTCCAGCGTCGTCTCGAGGAAGCCTTTCGTCAGGTAGTAATTGCCGAGCGAGTAGAAGTCGGCTACGCGCTCGGAGATATCGAGCATCGAGTAGAGAGCGTTCGCGTTCTCGAAGACCCCTTCGTCCGCGACCCGCCTGACCGTCGCCTTGCGGGCCAGCGCGAGCGCCATAGATAGCTCCGATAGCGGGATGCCCGATATCGAGTATTCCTTGCCTATCTGCGCGAAGAAGTAGCCTAGGTCGTTCTTATCGGAGCTCCCCGAGACCCAGCGCGCCAGCTCGCCGCACATCTCGTCGAAGATCGAACCGAGCTCGTCGTCGGAAAGGGCCTTGAGCCGCGCGGTCTGGGGCGCCGCACGCAACAGGGATATCCAGCCTCCGGCGCCGCCGCCCGAACCCAAGACGTCCTCGAGAGCCCTGTATACCATGCCTATCGCCTCCGCGATAGAAGCGTAATCGATCCCCGGGGCCAATGCAAACGAGGAGGGTAGGGAGTGGAAGCCTCGGCGCTATCCATCGGCCTTGCATAAACATCGTATGTGTCGTATATTTATGCTGTAGTCAGCCTTGCGGCGCTACGCCGGGCTCCGTGGTTTACCTCCTTTTTCCACGGAGCCTATCTTTTTTTAAATGGCGCTATTCGAGCTATCGATATTTCTTGACTTTATGAAGCCCTTGCCGCTATCGTTGTCATCGCAAAGAATTAGACAGCATACCGTTCGCTCGAGAGGTGCCTAATGCCCAGATTCAAAGTATCATACGCCCCGTCGGTGCGAAGACTGCCCTCCTACCTCCTCCTCGCCAAGCAGGCCCAGGAGCACGGCGACGAGTATATCTCAGGCACGCTGATAGCCTTGGAACTGAACCTCGAGCCTATCCAGGTGCGCAAGGACCTATCTATAACCGGTATCGCCGGAAAGCCTAAGCGCGGCTATCCCGTGCTGCCGCTCATAGGCGCTATAGAGGCGTACCTCAATTGGGATAAGCGGGTAGACGCTATAGTCGTCGGCGCCGGAAACCTAGGCAGCGCGCTCAGCGGCTTCCCCGGATTCAAGCAGCACGGCCTCTATATAGTCGCCGGCTTCGACGCCGATCCGGCCAAGGTCGGCGGGCGCATCCACGGCTCGCCCGTGTATCCTATCGGCGAGCTCGCTGAGCGCGTCGCCTCCCTGGGGACGCTCGTAGCCATCCTGACCGTGCCCTCGGCCAACGCCCAGGACGTGGCCACGACCCTCGTGTCCGCGGGGATAAAGGCCATCTGGAATTTCACCAACGCCAAGCTCAAGGTTCCCGATGACGTCGTCGTGCAGAACGAGGACCTCTCTTCGGGGTACGCGATGCTATCGATGAAGCGCCGCATCAGGAGCGCCCTCCTCTCGGACGATGCCGACTGAGAAGGACCTGGAGCAGGGCCGCTTCTTCGCCAACAGGGTAGCGAAACGGGACAAGCACCTCCGCAAGTGGGCTCGTAAGTCCGATACGGATTGCTACCGGGTCTACGACCGCGATATTCCTGAGTTGCCGCTCTCCCTCGACCGCTACGGCGACGCCGCTGTACTATATCTGTACGAGCGCCCCTACGAGAAGCCCGAGGCCGAGGAAACGGCGTGGCTGGAGCTGATGGCGGGCGTCGCCGCGGATTCTCTCGGGATAGCGCGGGAAGCCGTGGCCGTCAAGACGCGGAGGAGGCTCGGCCTCGAATCGCAGTACGAGCGCGCAGGGCCAGGGGATCGTCGCGAGCCCGTCGCGCGCGAGCGCGTCGCGAGCGAACGCGTCGTGCGCGAGAACGGGCTCTCGTTCCTGGTCAATCTAGGCGACTATATCGACACTGGGCTGTTCATGGACCACAGGCCGGCCCGCGCCCTCGTCCGCGAGTCGGCCTCGGGCAAGCGCGTGCTCAACCTGTTCTGCTATACGGGAAGCTTCTCGGTATACGCCCTCGCCGGCGGGGCTTCCGAGGTGGTCGGGGTCGACCTCTCTAACACCTACCTGGCATGGGCCGAGAGGAACGTCGCCCTCAACGGGTTCGGGCGCGATCGGTACAGGGGCGTCAGGTCCGACGTGCAGGCCTTCCTCGAGGGCGAGGCCGCCAGGGGCGCTCGGTACGACAGCGTGGTGCTCGATCCGCCGACGTTCTCGAATTCCAAGAAAGTAGACGGATTCCTCGATATCGTCCGCCATTGGCCGAGTCTCGTAGGCTCGTGCCTCGGAGTGCTGGCCCCGGGAGGAAGCGTCCTCTTCTCCACGAACGCCCGTACCCTCAGGCTGGACCCGTCGCTCGCGCCCGGCGCCTCCATCGAGGATATTAGCGAACGTACCATCCCGGAGGACTTTCGGGGCCACCCTCATAGGACCTGGATAATCAGACCCGCCTAGGGCTACGCGCCGTCGGCGGCGGGGTCGTCCTGCGCCCGCCCCGAGCGAGCATCGCTAGTCCCACCATGTCTTGCCTACGTGGTCGGGCTTGAACGCCGAGCCCTGGTGGCGTATCACGGCGCCGGTCCTGGCCAGCGGGGCCATGGCCTTTACCCGCTCCGATAGCAAGGCCAGGGTCGTGCCGGAGGCCGAATCCTCGTCGAAGACCAGGACTCCCGAGCCGTCCCCGTAGGAGCGGATCTTCTCCTCGTCGAGGGCCGAGACCACGGGCTCCTTGTCGTTACGTTTGAACATGCTGAAGCGCAGGAACCATAGCTCGCACTCGAGCAGCTCGGCCAGGAACAGTCCCGCCATGATGGATCCGTGGGCGGCCCCAACGGCCAGGCTAGGCCTTCCGCCCCTGAGCACCGAGGCGGAGAGGGCCCTGACCTTGGCCGGCTCGGCCGCCCTCCACGTGTACTTATCCTTCCTCGAGGTATAGACGAACGCCGCGAGGCCGTGCGGGAGCCCTATCCTGAAGGCTGCCGCCATCGCTCCGTAGCGGGGATCGAGCCTGTACGCCGCCCTGGCCAGGGCTATGGCGGTCTTAAGCAGTTCGAAGGCGGACTCCTCCTCCTCGCGGCCGTAGCGGCTCGGGGCCGGGCCGCCCGGGGCGAGCTCGAAATACTCGGTAGGGTGGAGGGGAAGGCCGAACTGGACGCAGACCGAATGGTTGAGCGCGACGTTGACGATGGCCGGGGCCAGCACGAACAGCTCCTTCGCGGCTGCCTGCGCCCTCGGGGCGCCAGGATCGGCCCGACCGGAAGCGAGCTCCGCGACTATCTCCGCGGACCTGCCCACTACCTCGCCGTACGGCAACTCGAAATCCATGTAGTCCGGGGCCTCGTCCCAATCGCAGAACAGGAAATCGTCTATCATGGCTCGAGTATAGCCGTTCCTATCCCGCGCCGTCCAACGCGCGTCCATTCAGCGCGATTCGACGGCTTGCGCCCGAGCTCTAGGGTATGCTATGGTGCCTCCATGTACTCCGTCTCCTATTCGATAGACCTACGCCGCGTCATGTCCGTCCGCTCCCAGAGCGGCGCGACCCTAGACGGGATAGGTCCGCTCGAATCGGGATATGGAGATATTTGAGATTTCAAGTATCGAGCATCCGAGCCGCGCGGCCCCTTACCGGGATCGCGCGGCTTTTTTTCGTTATACGGCCAGGGGGCGATAGCTTCTTGCGCCGCGGCGGAAAGCCGCGATTCGCGACGATTCCCGAGCGAGGGGCCGACGAGGCCGGAGAGGAAGGGAGCATCGCATGGCGATTCTAGAGACTATAGGATTAAGCAAGGATTTCGGCGGGATACCGATACTGGCCAACGTGTCGCTATCGATCGAGCCAGGGGAGAAGGTAGCGCTCGTAGGCCGCAACGGCTGCGGCAAGACGACGCTGCTGCGCATCGCCACGGGATCGGACGACGACTATTCCGGGGCGGTCAAGATCCAGCCCGGCGCGCGCCTCGCGTACGTGCCTCAGAAGCCGCCCGAGTTCCTTCCGGGCGAGACCGCGGCCGGCTTCGTATGCCGCGACGCGTTCCGAAGGCGCGAGGAGCTAGAGCGCCTGGCCGAGGCGATGGCGGGCCCGGACGAGCGAGAGGGCAGGGTCGCGCTGGCCCGTTATTCGGCCCTGCGCGAGGCGTACGACGCCGACGAGGGCGATATGGCGGAGGAAGCGGCGGGCAGGCTGCTCGCCAAGGCCGGGCTCGGCCACCGGGCGGACGTCGAGGCCGTCTGCCTCTCGGGGGGCGAGAAGAACGTGCTGGCGCTCGTGCGGGCCGTCAGGCGCCTGCCCGACCTCCTGATACTCGACGAGCCAGGCAATCACCTTGACGTCGCCGGGCTCGCCTGGCTCGAGGATTTCATACGCTCCCTGCCCTGCGCCGTCCTCCTCGTATCCCATGACAGGCGCATGCTCGACAGGGTGGCGGAATCGGTGCTGGAGCTAGAGGGCGGCAGGATAGCGCGCTTCTCGGGCAACTATTCGGCGTACAGGCTGGAGAGGCTCAAGCAGGCGGCGGGCCAGGGGCAGGACTGGCAGGCCGACCGTAAGCGCATAGAGCGCCTGGAGGCGCTCGTGCGCAGGTTCGCGGAGATAGCGCGCTCCAGGCCCGACCCCGCGTGGGGGGCTCGGCTCCGCGCCAGGCGGAGCCAGCTGGAGCGCGTCAAGGCCGACGCCGCGGAGCGCCCCGACCTCGGGAACCGCGACGCGAGGGTCTCGTTCCTCGGGGAGGCGTCCAAGGCCGACCTCGCCCTCCGCGTGGAAGGCTATTCCAAGGCCTACGGGGAGGCCGTCGTCGTCGAGCCGTCGGGCTTTACCGTCTACAACGGCGAGCGCGTGGCCCTGGTCGGCCCCAACGGCTCGGGCAAGACGAGCCTCGTACGGGATATAGTCGAGCGCGGCTCCTGGGACGATACCGAGCTGCGCGTCGGCCCGAGCATGGTTGTCGGCTACTGCGCCCAGGCGCAGGAGGTCTTCGAGCCGGGCAATACGGTAGAGGACGAATTCCTCAAGATCCTGCCCACGAGGCGCGACGCCTTCGCTCACCTGGGTCGATTCCTGTTCTCCTACGACGACCTGGACAAGAGGATAGGCGAGCTGTCGGGGGGGGAGCTCAACCGCCTCCAGCTGGCCCGAGCCTCGGCCATCAAGGCCAACTTCCTGATACTCGACGAGCCGACGAACCATCTGGACATCCCGACCCGGGAAGCCGTGGAGGACGCGCTGGCGGATTTCGACGGCACCGTGCTCGTCGTCTCCCACGACCGCTATTTCATAGAGAAGGTGACCGACAGGGTCGTGTTCATAGAGGACAGGCGACTAGCCGAGTACGAGGGCGGCTTCGCCGAGTATTGGCGCGACGTCCATCCCGCGGGCGGCCCGGTACCGAGGGGCGCCGGCGCCAGCATAGAGCGGCGCGGCCGGCGAGCCCAGGCCTCGGCCCCGACGGCCGCCGAGGCGGGGCTCGAGTCGAGGATAGAGGCCATGGAAAGGGAGAAGGAGCGGCTGGAGCGCGAGTCCGCGGCCGCGTTCGACGCTCGCGATTTCAAGCGGGCGAAGGCTATAGCCGACGAGCTGGAGAGGCATAACGCGGTCTTGAGGAAGCTATGGATAAAATATATCGATTAGTACGATTTTTTGTTGACAAAAACGCTTGGTATAGTCTATAGATAATCGATATTTGTCGGACTATATCGACAGAGGTCTTTTTCAATGACTCCGAATCGGGAAGGCCTGTAGCCTCGGCGTCGCCGAGGCCATGGCCCCCGATCTTTGCCTCCCTCGGCTCGCGCCGAGCGAGGCTAAGGGTCGAGGCGGAAACGCCTCCGGCCCCCCGCCCCATCGGGCATCGGAAAGGAGTTCGCACCATTACTACCTTGCGGGACACCCGCATGGAGGTTCGATCATGGATACGACCAAGAGCGCCCACGAGGGCGAGTCGAAGCGATCCACGTCGTCGAGGCGCGAATTCTTACGCATAGCCGGCACGGGTCTAGCCGGCGCCTTCGCCGCCGCGGCGTTCGGATGCGTTAGCTTCGATACTCGAGACGGCAGGAAAGTAAAAGTATGGGCCACGTCCTCGGGCGCCATCGTCCACGACCCTAACCGCTGCGTCGCTTGCAGGCGCTGCGAGACGGCGTGCACGGTACGGAACGACGGCAAGGGCTCGGCCTACATCTCCCGCATCAAGGTTTCCAGGAACCTCAATTACGGCATCGACGGCGTAAGCGCCGCGTACGCGACCTCCGTCGGCCAGATGGGCAACTTCCGCGTCGTGGGCGAGACCTGCAGGCAGTGCTCGCACCCGGCCTGCGGCGAAGCCTGTCCCGCCGGGGCCATCTCGGCCGACAAGAAGACCGGGGCGAGGGTCGTCGACCAGCGCAAGTGCGTCGGCTGCGGCGCCTGCGAGCGCGCCTGCCCCTGGGGCATCGCGACCGTCGATCCCGAGACGGAGAAATCCACCAAGTGCCTCCTCTGCGGCGGCGACCCCAACTGCGCGAAGAACTGCCCGACGGGCGCCGTGAGGTTCTACCCGTGGGAAGAGGCCGAAGCCCTGCTATTCGCCCCGTCCGCCGACGCAACCAGCGGCGCGACCGCGTAAGGAAGAGGAGATATCGATATGAGCGCTAACTACGGTTATACCGGCAAGATCCTCAGGGTGAACCTCACCACGGGAAAGACCTGGACCGACGATACCATGAAATACAAGGACTTCATCGGCGGCGAAGGCATGTCCATGAAGATCATGTGGGACGAGGTGCCCGCCGGGACCCATCCCTTCGCCCCCGAGAACAAGATAGTCTTCGGAGCCGGCCCGCTCTGCGGCACCGGCGTGCCTTGCTCGGGCAGGACCAACATCACGAGCCTCCTGCCTTCAAACCCCTACCACGCGGTCTCCAGCTCCCACATGGGCGGCTACTTCTCCGTCGAGCTCAAGTACGCCGGCTGGGACATGATAGTCGTCGAGGGCAGGAGCCCGAAGCCGGTGTGGCTACGCATCGAGGACGACAAGGTCAAGATCGAGGACGGCCGCTGGGTATGGGGCAAGGGCATGTTCGACGCCATGGCCATGATCTCCAGCCAGGTAGGCAAGGAAGCCCAGATCGCGGCCATCGGGCCCGCGGGCGAGAACCAGCTGAACCTCGCCGTGATCCGCACGGGAGCCTCCCACTCGGCCGGCGGCCACGGCGGCGTCATGGGCTCAAAGAATCTCAAGGCCATCGCGGTAAAAGGCACTGGATCGGTGAAGATAGCTGCGAAGCCCGAGGAGATGATGGCTATCGACAAATACATGATGTCGATAATCGGAGCCAATAACCAGCACGTCGTGCCTCGCTTCCCGCAGCCCTGGGCCGAGTACACCAACTCGGGCAGCCGCTGGACCGCAAAGAAGGGCCTGTTCTGGGGCGCGGCCAACCCGCCCGTGGAGACCGGCGAGTGCTACCCCGAGGACATGCAGTCCGTGGGCCTGCGCACCCACAAGGCCTTCCAGGACCTGGGAGCCGTCGCCGAGAAGTACACGGTACGCATGGGCGGCTGCGCCCATTGTCCCATCCGATGCCATAGCCAGGTACGCATCCCGCAGCTCGAGGAGAAGTACGGCATCGATCCCAACGTCGCCAATACCTGCATGGGCTATTCGAGCCCCACGGGCATCATGTTCAAGGGCACGCCCGACCTTCCCGGCCAGGAGAAGGGCGAGCAGTCGATGATCACCAAGACCCTCGGCTCGCACCTGGCCGACGATTACGGCGTTTGGTGCAACTACGGCCAGATAGGCCGCGACGTCGCCTGGGCCTATGACCACGGCGTATTCAAGCGGGTCCTGCCCGCGGAAGAGTACGCCTCCATTCCCTGGGACCTCCTCGAGAAGGGCGACCCCGCCTTCCTCGTCGACTTCTACGACCGCGTCGCCAACAAGAGGGGCGAGATATGGCATATCGCCGACGGCTCCTACTGGCTGGCCAAGCGCTGGAACCTCGGCGAGGAGTACTGGGCCTACGACAAGAACAAGCTATGGTCGAAGCTCGGTTTCCCCGTGCACCACGCCAACGAGTCCCAGTCGCAGGTCGGAGCCCTTATCTCCTGCTTCTCTAACAGGGACGCGCAGAACCATAGCCACTCGAATTTCGGTGCAGCCGGTATCCCCATCGATCTCCTCAAGGATATCGCAGCCGAGGAGTGGGGTTCCCGCGACGCCATAGACGCTCCTAAGAACTATAGTCCGATGAACGCCAGCAAAGCCAAGTTCGTCAAGTGGTCGCTGACGAGGACGCTGCTCCATAACTCGTTGACGCTGTGCAACTGGATGTGGCCGATGGCCACGAGCCCGCTCAAGGAGCGCAAGTACCGCGGCGACACCGGGCTCGAGGCGAAGTTCTACTCGCTCGTCACCGGCATCCAGAAGTCCAAGGAAGACCTCGACCTGGACGCCGAGCGATCGTTCACGCTGTTCAGGGCGCTGACCGTGCGCGCCATGGGCACCGCCGACATGCGCAAGGACCACGACCAGACCACGTCGTGGGTCGTTACCGCCGAGAAGGGCAAGGACGGCAAGGCCATCCCCCAGTTCACCCCGGGCACCGACAGGATGACCCAGGACGACATGGAGCTAGGCCGCACCCTCGTGTACAAGGAGTTCGGCTGGGACGAGAAGACCGGAGCGCCGACCAGGGCCCGCCTCGAGGCTCTCGGCATGGCCGACGTAGCCGACGGGCTGGCCGCCAAGGGGCTCCTGCCCGCGTAAGGGCCGAGCGTCGATAGCAGACTCCGGGCGGGCGCGGCCGAACGGTCCGCGCCCGCCCGCTTTCCTAGGGCGTATCGCTCATCATTAAAAGCAGATATACTACACCGCGGCTCGCCTTCGAAGGCGGCGCGCACTGGAGCGACGATGGCTGAAGAAACGGGCCTCGCTATGGCCCTCATGGACAAGATTCGGGCTGACTCGGCCGAGATCCGGCTAACGCCGTCCTCCGAGCTTCAGGTCCTGGTCCCCGAGGGCGCGGACGCCGAGTCCGTGCTGGAATCGGGATCCGGGCCCGACATCAAGACGATGCGCGGCTCCGCGGAGCGCTATTACTTTAGCGACCTGTCGATGACCGAGTCCTACGCGAAGCATCTCTATAGGCTCGCCGAGCGCGATCCCGTACGGCTCATAGCGGACACGACGCGCGACGAATCGAAGACGTATCCCCGGCCCACGCCCGTCGAGACCTTCCTCGAGCAGCCCTTCTCTATGGCGCGGTCGGAGATAGACGCCGCTATAGCCGCGATGGCGTCGATTCCGGAGTACGCCGACATACGTACGACGAGCGCCTCGAACGGCGCCCTGTACCTGTACTCGGCTACCTACCTCGGAGACGCCCACGCGGCCGGGCTCGCCGAGTGGATAGAGGTCGGCCAGAAGGAGAACCCGTGAGCGTGGAATCGAAGCCGCTCGCCCCCGAGACGCCGGTAGAGCTAGTCGCGAACGGGGAGCGCGTGGCGGTGCTCATGTGCACGCCCCGGAACCTGGACGACCTCGCCGCCGGGCACCTGTTCTCGCGCGGCATGCTCAAGGACGCGTCCAGGGTACTGACGATAGGCGCCTGCGCCGACCTCCGCGTCATGACCGTGGTCGCGCCCGGCGCCGTCGGCGCGGATAGCCTCGGGCTCGGCCAGGTAGTAGCCTCGGGCTGCGGATCCGGGTCGGCGATCGCCGATCCTTCCGTCCTCGGGCGGGTACCCCCGGGCTTCTCGGTCGGGCTAGGGACCCTCAAGGCATGGTCCGCCGCCATGTTCAGGGCCGCGGAGCTGTACCGCGAGACTGGCGGCATGCATTGCGCGTCCCTGGCCCTGCTCGAGGGCGGCCCGGCGCCTACCGGACCGGCGGCCGGGGCGTCCATGGACGGCGCGCCCGAGTCGGCCGCCTACTTCACCGTCAGGGAGGACGTCGGGCGGCATAACGCGGTAGACAAGGTCATCGGACGCGCCTTCGTCGATAGGGTGGATTTCTCGTCCTCCGTCATCCTGACGAGCGGGCGCATCGCCGCCGACATGATCCTGAAGGCCGTCGCGGCCAAGGTGCCGGTGCTCGTCTCCAGGAGCATACCCACGACGACCGCGTACGAGCTGGCCCTGGCCGCCGGCGTCACTCTCGTCGGGCGTATCGGCGACGGCGAACCGATCGTGTATACTAGTCCGGAGCGGATCCGGCGTTGATAGTAACGGCCGCCAGGCACTCGGCGGGCGGCCGATAGACAGTATATCGGGTAGGCCCAAGAACGGGCCCCCGGGAAGGAACCGGTATGTTTGGTCGCATCGGGCCCATGGAGCTCATCCTCATCCTCGTGATAGCGCTTATCATCTTCGGGCCGAAGAAGCTCCCGGAGATAGGCAAGGCCATAGGCAACGCTATACGCGAATTCAAGAAGCATTCGAGCAAGGTCAGCGAGGACCTCGAGGACGCCGTCTCCGGCGCTAACGAGGATCCCAAGATAGAGAGCGCCAAGAAGGCCGGAAGCGATTCCGAGGATAAGAAGAAGGCGTAGAGGGGCCTCTCCCCGCGCCAAGCCCGCCTGGAATGGATACCGTAAAACCGATGGAACAAAAGACGATGACATTCTGGGAGCACGTGGCGGAATTGCGCTGGAGGCTGCTCGTCGCGGCGCTCGCCCTCGTGGCGGGCACCGTGGCCTGCTTCTTCTTCGTGGAGCCGGCCGCCGAGTTCATTTCTAGGCCGGTAGGCGACATGCAGTTCGTCTACCTGTCGCCGCCCGAGCTCTTCATGTCGTACGTTAGGATAGCCCTGCTCGGCGGGCTCGTCGTCGCGTCCCCTATCATCCTCTTCGAGCTATGGCTGTTCGTGCGGCCCGGCCTGTCCAGGCGAGAGCGGCTGTCCTTGCTGGCCGGGCTATTCTTCGGCGCCGTCTTCTTCGCCGTCGGCGCGTCGTTCTCGTTCTTCGTAATAGTCCCGTTCAGCCTCAGGTTCTTCCTCCAGTACCAGAACGAGGCCGTCAAGGCGATGTTCTCGTTCTCCGAGTACGTCGGCTTCATAGGCTCCATGGTGATTTCCTTCGGGGCCGCGTTCGAGCTGCCCATCGTGGTATCGTTCCTCGCCGGGCTCGGCGTGGTGACGGGGACGGGCCTGGCTCGCGTTCGCGGGGTGGCGGTCATACTGATATTCGTCGCCGCCGCGGTCATAACGCCGCCGGACGTCGTCTCGCAGGTCCTGCTCGGCGTTCCCCTGGTGCTCCTGTTCGAGCTGTCCATAGGCCTCGCCAAGGGGCAGGAGAAGCGTAGGATAAAGCGGCTGGGCCTCGAGGATTGAGGCCCTAGCGGGCGGCCTCCCGCCAGGACGCCCCGGCCGTCGCGCTATGCGCGTCGCGGCCGCCGCCCGGCGGCCGCCCGCTGGCTTACAGCTTGAACAGCAATTCCTCGTAGGTAGGCAGGGGCCAGGCCTTCCTCTCGACCAGCTTCTCCGCCGCGTCGACCCCGGCCCGTAGCCTGGCCATCAGCGGCACGACTCGCTCCCGGTAGGCCTTGGCCTGCGCCAGGTCGTCGTCCACCTCCTGCGCGTCCAGCAAGGCGCGCTCCAGCCTGTCGGTCTCGTCGTATATCTCCCCGGAGAGCTCCGCGAGCCGCTTGGCGCGCTTCTCGGCGGCGGCGCTCGACGCGCCTATCGCCGCCAGAGCCGACGCGTCGCGCGCCAGGGAGCCCGCGAACGAGGCGACCGCTGGGAAGACTATGCGCTTCGCCATGTCGACCATGACGCCCGCCTCGATGTTTATCTGCTTGGAATACTTCTCGAGGTATATGAGGTATCGGCTCTCGGCCTCCGCGCGCGTCATCACCTTGTGCCGCTCGAAGAGCTCGACGCTCTCCTTCTGGACGAGCACGGGCAGCGCGTCCACCGTAGCCTTGACGTTGGGCAGGAGCCTCCTCTCCGCCTCCTTGACCCACTCGTCGGAGTAGCCGTTACCGTTGAACACGACCCTGCGATGCCTGGAGTAGGATACCCGGATGACGTCCCGTATCGCGGCGATCTTGTCGTCGGCGCGCTCCAGGGCGTCGGCGAATTCCGAGAGGACCTGGGCCACGGCGGTGTTCAGGTAGGTGTTGGGCGTGGCTATGGACTGCGAGGAGCCGACCATGCGGAACTCGAACTTATTGCCTGTAAAGGCGAAGGGGCTCGTGCGGTTGCGGTCGGAGATGTCGATGGGCAGGCGGGGCAGGCTCGTGACGCCTAGCTCTATCGTGTGGCCGCCCTTGGCCGAGTGCTCCTTGCCGTCGACTATCTCGTCAAGTATGGCGCATAGCTGCTCCCCGAAGAATACGGATATTATCGCCGGCGGGGCCTCGTTGGCCCCGAGTCGGTGATCGTTGCCGGCTATCGCGGCCGACGAGCGGAGGAGGAGGGCGTAGCGGTCGACGGCCTCGACTATCGCGGTTATGAAGAGGAGGAACCTCGCGTTAGACTCGGGGTTCTCGCCGGGCTCGAGCAGGTTCACGCCGTCGTCGGTGGCCATGGACCAGTTATTGTGCTTCCCCGAGCCGTTCACGCCGGCGAAGGGCTTCTCGTGGAGGAGGGCCTCCATGCCGTGCCTCTGGGCGACCTTCTTTATAGTCTCCATCACGAGCTGGTTGGAGTCCACGGCGACGTTGGTCGTGCTGAAGATTGGCGCGAGCTCGAACTGGTTGGGCGCGACCTCGTTATGCTGGGTCTTGGCGGCGACTCCTACCTTCCATAGCTCGTAATTTAGGTCCCGCATATAGGCGGCGACGCGCTCGTTGATGGCGCCGTAGTAGTGGTCTTCCATCTCCTGGCCCTTGGCCGGCATGGATCCGAACACGGTCCGCCCGGTGAGCATGAGGTCCGGCCTCTCGTCGAAGTAGGCCTTGTCCACGAGGAAGTACTCCTGCTCGGGGCCGACCGTCGTGATGACGCGCTTGGCGCTGACGTTGCCGAGCGCCCTGAGTATCCTCATCGCCTGCCTGTCCAGGCAGTCCATCGACCTGAGGAGCGGCACCTTCTTATCGAGGGCGTGGCCGTAGTAGCTGAAAAAGGCCGTGGGTATGCAGAGGGTCGTGCCCGTGGGATCCTGCTTGAGGAAGGCCGGGCTCGTCGCGTCCCAGGCCGTGTAGCCGCGGGCTTCGAAGGTCGCGCGGAGGCCCCCGGACGGGAAGCTCGAGGCGTCGGGCTCGCCCTTTATGAGCTCCTTGCCGGAGAATTCCATCAGGACCCTGCCGTCGCCGGTCGGGGCGATGAACGATTCGTGCTTCTCGGCGGTCAGGCCGGTCAGGGGGTGGAACCAGTGCGTGTAGTGGGTCGCGCCCTTCTCGATGGCCCAGGCCTTCATCGCGTCCGCGACGATATCCGCGACGGAGAGCGATAGCTCCCGCTCGCCCGCCTGTACCGACAGGAGCTCCTTGAACGTCGCTTTCGGGAGCCATTCCCTCATAACGGCGTTGGAGAAGCAGTTGCACCCGAATAGCTCGGTCACCGGCGTCGCGGCATAGTCGATTTGGCTTTTCATCATTTCCCCTTGTAATCGATGTTGCAAGAAGTAATGCAATGAGCGTGCCAAAACTTAATATTAAATGTAATATTGGCAGCGATCGCTTAATACTCAACCAGGAGGGTAATGAATCTATTCATCGCTATAGTAATACCTAGTCAAGCCGGGATTAACATACTAAAATGTAGGAAAAATATCAGAAAGCTACGATTATGTAGGCCTATAGAGTTTCCATTGTATGCCGTAGTGATGGACGCGAAGTCCCATCTGTCGCTCGCTTATTCCTAGCCTCCTGGACGCCGCGGCCATATTACCGCCGCTGATCTTCAGGGACTCGACGATCATCTCCTTCTCTATGCGCGAGATCGCCGCCTCGAGCGTCGCCGTCGGCTCCGTATGGGTCGAGGACGCCGACTGAAGGCTGGGAGGGAGGTGGTAGGAGTGGATGACCATATCGGTAGACAGGATCACGGCGCGCTCGATGCAGTTCTCTAGCTCGCGGACATTGCCCGGCCAATGGTAGCTCATCAGTAAGTCTATCGCAGGGCTAGAGATACGCTTAATAGGCTTTTCGTTCTTCCTAGCGTATCTCTCCGCGAAGTGATCCGCTAGGAGGACTATGTCGCTTTTCCGTTCCCGTAGCGGAGGGACCCGGATGGGGAAGACGTTTAAGCGGTAGAAGAGGTCTTCCCTGAATCGGCCTTCCCGGATCTCGTCCTCGAGCCGCCTATTGGTAGCGACGATCACTCGCACGTCGACCTTCACGGTCGACATGCCTCCGACGCGCTCTATCTCCCGTTCCTGGAGCACCCGTAGGAGCTTGACCTGGACCTGCTGAGAGAGCTCGCCAATCTCGTCCAGGAAGAGCGTGCCCCCGTGCGCCAGCTCGAAGCGCCCCTTGCGTTGGCTCGCGGCTCCCGTGAACGCACCCTTCTCATGCCCGAACAGCTCGCTCTCTATGACCGATTCGGGTAGCGCCGAGCAATTTACCTTTATAAGCGGGCCTCCGGAGCGCCGCGACAAGGCGTGTATCTCGGCTGCGACCAGTTCCTTTCCAGTGCCGCTCTCGCCGTTTATAAGCACGGTCGCGTCGCTCGTCGCGACTTGGACCATCAGCTCCCGCATCGCGCGCATGGCGGCGCTGGCGCCCACTATGCCCCCCGTCGCCTCCGCGCGACTCTCGCCTAAGGTAGAGCCGGTTCGTTCGCGCTCGTCATCGAAATCGGGGCAGCCGACGCGCAACCTGAGACGCTCCTCGAGGATGCGTTCCCGGAGCTTGGCCGATTCGGCTATCATCGCCGAAACGCGCTCGAGCAGTCCCGTATCATCGGCCAAGGATCGCTCCCGTCCCTCCGACGGGCCGCGCTCGGCGCTCAGCGTGCCTATGACCGAGTCCCCGGCGCGTATAGGCACGCAATAGAAGGCGACGCCGGCAAGATCGCGCGCCTCGCGCCTGCCCGCCCTGTTCAGGAAGCGGGCGTCCTTGGAAATGTCCGCTACCTGGAGCGTATTGCCCGACTCGAAGACCCTCCCGATGAGGCCCTCGCCGAGCCTGTACCGGCCTCGCTCCCTATCCTCGTCGCCGAGGCCTCGGGCCGCCTCTATCCTGAGCGTGCCGTCGGCGCGGTCGAGGAGGGTAACGGCGCCGCGGGAGAGTCCCGTCCGCGCCTCCAGCAGTTCCAGGAGAGGGCCGAGCGCTCCCCGGAGGTCGGCGTGCCTATCGAGTATCCTCGACAGGTCGAACAGGACGGTAAGCCGTTCGAGTTCCTTCCTGCAGTCTGTCTGAGCTTCGTCGTCCGTCTTCATGACGGAATAATGCTACGAAAATGTAGGATTACTCAATGCCCTATACCATGCGCCATCTTGACCCCGTGCTCTAGGAGCGGGGCGAAAATCCTGGCGCATAGTCGGGCGGCCTTGACAGAGCCCGGGGCGTTGACGACGTAGGTGGTCCCGCGCATGCCGGCGACGCCGCGGCTGAAGACGGCGTGGCTCGTCTCCTTGAGCGACTCGAGGCGGAGGTACTCGGCGAGGCCCGGCGCCTCGCGGTCTACGAACTCGAGCGTCGCCTCGGGCGTCACGTCGCGAGGGGCCGGTCCGGTACCGCCGGTGGTGAAAATCCAGTCGAACCCGGAGAAGCGCTCAAGGGCGGCCAGTATCTCCGCCTTGTCGTCCGGTACGACGAACCTATCCACCTCGACGCCGGGCGCGAGCTCGAGGAAGGCGGCCTCCATCTCGGGCCCGGACAGGTCCTCGTACTCCCCCCTGCTGGCCCTATCCGATACGGTAATGACAGCGACTCTCACGGCTTATCCATCCTTCCTTGACCACCTTGGCGAAGACGCCCTTGCGCGGCATCACGCAGTCGCCGACGGCCTGGTAGATGGCGCAGCCGTGATGGCATTCCTTGCCGACCTGCGTAAGCTCGAGCTCGGCTTCGTCCATGAAGAAACGGGTGCCAACGGGCAGGGCCGACAGATCGACGCCGCGCGTGGTGACGTTCTCGGCGAAGATGCCCGCGTCGAGGTCGACGCCCTTGCCCCGCATGCTCTCCACGTCCTCGTCGGCGAGGAGCGAGACCTGCCTGTGCCAGTTCCTCGCGTGCGCGTCGCCGACTATCCCGTGGTCGACGCGCAGCTGGACGCGGTCCACGGGGTCCTTGCGCGTACCGACGCCGGTTGACACGTTTATGGAGACTATCTCGAAGGCGCCCTCGCGAGCGGGGGCCTCATGAACGGGCCGCGCGGGCCTATCTGCTTCCATCGGCGCCCTCCTTGGTCTTCTCGAGCAGGGTCAGCCCGTCGACGCGCATGCCCTTGTCCACGGCCTTGCACATGTCCCATATAGTCAGCGCCGCGACGCTCGCGGCCGTGAGGGCCTCCATCTCTATGCCCGTCTTGTCGACGCAAACCGCGAGGCTCTCGACGACGACGCGGTCGTCGCGTAGCTCGAAGTCCACCGCGACCCGGTCTATCTCGATGTTGTGGCACAGGGGTATGAGGTCCGAGGTCCTCTTGCCCGCCATGATGCCGGCGATGCGCGCCGTAGCCAGTACGTCGCCCTTGGCCAGGCCGTTGGCGCGCACGAGGGCCACCGTGGACGGGGCCATGAGCACCTGGCATGTCGCGCGGGCCGTGCGCCGTACCCGGGGCTTGCCCGAGACGTCCACCATCGAGGCCCTGCCCGCGCCGTCGACGTGGGTGAGTTCTGTACCAGTCGCCATCTATCCTCCTATCGCGCTCACGAGGTGATCCCGGGCGCGGGTCCCGCACGGCGGCTTGAGGGCCACGCACGCGCGTATGCTTCCTTCTATATCCGAGAAATCCACCGGCACCGCGTCGTCGCCGTGCAGGCACGGCTTGAGCTCCCCCGTGGCGAGCAGGCGTATCCTGTCGCAGGCGGCGCACGGAGAGGGGCGCTCGTATCGCTCGTCGTCGAATTTCTCCTCGTCCAGGCGATACTGCCTGATAGTCTGGACGGCGCAGCCCTCCCGCTCGGCGAAGGCTCGGACGTCCTCGAGGTCCGCCTGGGCATGGTCCGACGTTACGACGTTGAGCTTGACGGGAAGCCCGGCGGCGCGCGCGGCCCGGATCCCCTCGAGGGTATCCGAGAGCCGGCCCCCGCGGGTCAGCTCGGAGAACCTCCCCGCGTCGAGGGTGTCCAGCGACACGTTGACGCTCGACAGCCCGCGTCGCGCGAGCTCGGACGCGAGCGGGGCGAGGAGGGAGCCGTTGGTGGTCATGCCTATTGTCGCCAGGCCGGGGATATCGGCGAGCATCGATACGAGCTCGGCGACGCCCTTGCGCGCGAGCGGCTCGCCGCCCGTGAGCCTCACCTTGTCGAAGCCGAGCGCGGCGGCCGCCCTGGCGACTAGGGCGATGCGCTCCAGGCTCAGTATCCTGTCGTGCGGCACGAAGGGCACGCCCTGGGGGGGCATGCAATAGACGCAGCGCAGGTTGCAGCGGTCGGTCACCGACACGCGCAGGTAATGGATCCGCCTACCGGACGAGTCTAACACGGGTAATCGTTCCCTTCTCGATACGTTCCTGGCCTATCTCCAGCCTCGCGAAGCCGTCGGCGAACGCGAGGGCCTGGATGCCCGACGAGCCGCCGTAGCGAACGGCCCTCGCGCCGTCCGGTCCCACGGCGACGGGCAGGAATTCTACCCTGTCGCTTCCCCTGCGCGCTATGGCCTCCGCGGCTACGACGGGCGCGACGAGCGGGCGGTACGCGACGCCGGATAGGGCGTAGAGCAGGGTCTTGACGAGGAGTTCCGTATTGACGAAGACGGAGACGGGATTGCCCGGGAGGCCGAGCACGAACGATCGCCCCGTCGTGCCGAAATAGGTCGGCTTTCCCGGCTTCATGGCTACGCCGTGGAAGCGCTCGACGACTCCGGCGGCGGCCAGGGCCCTCGGCACGTAGTCGAAGTCGCCCATGGACACGCCCCCGGATAGCACGAGGACGTCGCAGGCGTCCAGCGCGGAGCGTACGGCGGCGAGCGTCGCGTCCAGGTCGTCGGGCAGGCGGCCGAGGTCCCTCGCCTCGAAGGCGGGCGAGGCGAGCTGGGCCAGTATCTGCGGCCGGTTGGAGTCGTAGATGCGCGCCCCCGACAGCGCCTCGCCGGGATCGGCGAGCTCCGCGCCCGTCGAGAGCACTCCCACCACGGGCCGGCGCGCGACGCGCACGGCGGCCCTCCCGTCGGCGGCCAGTATGGCGACGTCCTGGGCGGAGAGGACGCGCGGAGACAGGATCTCGTCGCCCGACCGGGCGTTCTCGCCGCGGCGTATGACGTTATCCGCGCCCTCGGCCTTGGCGAAGCGGACGAAGCGGCCGTCGGCGGCGGGCCGGCCGGCTTCGTCGACCGTCTCGGCCCACTCGAAGCGCTGGATCCTGGAAGCGCCGCGGGGCAGGGGGGCGCCGGTCATGATGCGGGCCGCCTCGCCGGGCCCCAGCGGCTCGTCCGGCCTGTCGCCGTCTATCGAGCCCGAGCCCGCCGCGATGACGCCGCGGATTGCGAGCGGCTCGGCGGGCCGGGCCTCGTCCCCGGAGGGGCACCAGGCCCAGCCGTCCATCGCCGCCTTGTCGAAGGGCGGCTGGTCGAGGCCGCCGAGGGCGGCGGACGGCATGACCCGCCCGAGCGCCCCGGAAAGCTCCGCGGTTTCCGTCTCCGGCTCGCGTATGAAAGAGGCCATGAGGGCGACGGCCTCGTCCGGGTGTATCATCGATAGTCTCCTTGCCTGGCTCCGTCGAGGGCGCGGCCCCCGGCGAACCCGATGGTCCTGTCAGCTATGTCCCTTACGAGCGTCTCGTCGTGGGCGCTGAATACGAGGGTCGCCCCCGATCCCTTGAGGGACGCTAGGAGCGACCTGACCCCGGCCTCGCTCTCCGCGTCCATGCTCGAGGTCGGCTCGTCCAGCAGGAGTACGTCCGCCCCCGCCGCGACGGCCCTGGCGACTGCGACGCGCTGGGTCTCGCCGCCGGACAGCCGCCCCGCCTCGCGCGCGAGCAGGCCGCCCAAGGCGAAGCGCTCGGCGGCCTCGTCGATGCGGCGGGCCGACTCCTCGCGCCCGAATCGCTTGAGCCTGAGGGCGTACGCCAGGTTGTCCCGCACCGTGCCCGCGAACAGCACCGGGTGCTGATGCACGTAGACGCTGCGCCGCCTCAGCTGGGGGTTGCCGCGGAGGGGCCTCCCTAGGAATTCTATCGATCCGTCGAACGGCCCGAGGAGGCCGTTCAGAAGCTTGAGCATCGTCGTCTTGCCCGAGCCGTTAGGCCCGACGAAGGCTACGGACTCGCCGAGCCCTATCTCGAGGCCCTCGCAGGAGACGGCGACGCGGCGCTCGTAGCGGAACGCCAGGCGCGCGACCGAGAACGCCGCGCTCGGGCTAGGCCGCATCGCGCACCGCCAGATGGGACAGGAAGTTGATGGCGAGGGCGACGGAGAGCAGCACTATGCCTAGCGACAGCGCCCGCTCGAATTCGCCCTTGCCCGCGTCGAGGGCTATGGTCGTCGTCATGGTCCTCGTGTACCAGCGAATGTTGCCGCCTAGCATCATCGAGACGCCGACCTCCCCGGTCACCCTGCCGAACGCTGCCAGCACGGATTGCGTAATTACGTACCTGCCTTCCCTCACGATGGCGAGCACGCGGCGCCACGGGCCCGCCCCTAGGGTCAGGAGCGTCTCGTTGTACCGCGGGTCCAGCTTCTGGAGCCCCGTATAGCTCATGGCGGCGACGAGCGGGAAGGCGAGGGCGGCCTGGCCCAGTATGACGCCGCCGGGGGCGTACAGGAGGCCGAGGCCGCCCAGGGGCCCCGAGCGCGAGATGAAGGAGTAGACGAATAGGCCGACGACGACGGTCGGCACCGCCATGACGGCGTTGACCATGGCGACCGCCGCGCGCTTGCCCTTGAAGCGCCCGAGGAAGAGGGCCGCGCCGAGCGGCACGCCCGGGATCACCGCCAGGAGCGTCGACCATAGCGAGAACCTGAGGCTCGTCGCCACGGTCCACCAGACCTCGCGCTCGCCCCCCGCCAGGAGGGCGAACGCGCCGATGATCGAATCCAACGGGTCAGGGCTTGTAGTTAGGGAAGAACAGCGTCTGCCCGCCGAGCTTATAGCTGGCGATCAGGCCCTGCCCGCGCTCGCTCGTCAGCCACTCGAGGAAGGCCTTGGCGCCGAACGCGTTGATGGCGACGTTCTTCGCCGGGTTGACGGTAATGACGCCGTAGGGATTGAAGAGGCCGGCGTCGCCCTCGTAGCAGACGGCTAGGCTCGTCTTATCCTTGACCGCTATCCACGTCCCCCTGTCGGCGAGCGCGTAGCCCTGGAGGCCGTCCGCCATGATGATGACCTGCTCCATGCCCTGCCCGGCTTCCTTGTACCAGGAGCCGGACGGGACGATCTTCGCGGCCTTCCAGATGTCGAGCTCCTTGACGTGGGTGCCGGACTTGTCGCCGCGGGAGACGAACTGGGCCTGCGCGGCCGCGAGCTTCGCGAAGGCGGCGGCGGAATCGGCCGAGCCCTTGAGGCCCGCTGGGTCGGAGGCGGGGCCGACGACGATGAAGTCGTTATACATGACGTCCCGCCTGGTCGCGCCGTGGCCGGCCTTCATGAAGGCGTCCTCCTGGGCGCGTGCGTGGACGAGGAGGACGTCGGCGTCGGCGTTCTCGCCCAGCTTGAGGGCGGCGCCGGTGCCTACCGCCACCACGTCGACGGTGTAGCCCGTATCCTCGGTGAAGAAGGGCAATAGGTAGGTCAGCAGCCCCGAGTTCTCGGTGCTCGTGGTGGTCGCGAGCCTGACCCGGGGGTTGGCCGGCGTAGGCCGGCCGGCCGGGGCGGCCTGGGCCTGCTCCTTGCCGCCGAGCGCGAAGGCCTGGGCTGCCCCGAGGAGAAGGACCGCTAAGGCGGCCGCCGCGCGGACGCTCGTCCGCTTCGTGCTGAGGTTCATGGTGTCCCCTTTCCGATGCCCGTTAGCCGCCATAGTGGCAGGCCGGGCGGGAGGCGGCGGGGTTTTCCCCGTCCGCCCATTGACCTTCATTCCCTGGGCCCGCCCTACGGGACGGCTTTTAGGAAGGAAGGTTCGGAGAACTGTGTGGATCTGGATGTCCCGGTCGCTACGGGCCGGAGCTGCGGGTAAGAATGCTCGCCCGCCGCTCCGGCGATAATACACGACAAAATCGCTCTGGTCAATAAATCGATAAAAAAGATCAGGAATAGGATGCCGACGCCGAGGCTATTCGCATTCGACGCAGTCGGCATGCGCCTGCCCCAGGGCTATGAGCCGTTCCTTGAGCGAGTGGGCCGAGCCCTTCTCGACGACTATATGCAGCACGTCCCCGGGCAGGATATCGAGCCCGGCGCTGGGGAACAGGTCTTCCTCGCCGCGCTCGACCGAGACGAGTATGCATCCGGCCGGTAGGCTCTCCTGCGCGCGCGCGCAGGTCTCAAGGATGGAGCCTTCGAGCACCGGGATGTGCAGTATGGTCGGCCTGGAGTTCTGCGCCGTGCTTCGCTCCGGCGCTATCTGCGCGAGGAGCGAGTCGTAGATCGGCTTCGTCTTGAGTATCCCCGAGACGAGTGACGCTATTACCGATACTAGAATGAAGGCGGGGAAGTGGGCGAAGCTCCCGGCCATCTCGGTAATGAGCACGGCCCCGGTGATGGGCGCGCGCACGACGGCGGTGAAGAAGCCGACCATGCCTATGAGCACGTAGTTCATGAGGTAGACCGACGGGATGCCTATCGCCTCGAACAGCGACGTGGAGAAGGCCCCTATCAGGGCGCCTATGGCCAGCATCGGGAGGAAAATGCCCCCCGGCGCGCCTGAGGCGTACGAGAACAGCGTGAACGCCATCTTGCCGACGAGGAGCGCGGCGACGGGCCATAGCGTCATGTGCGCCTGCCCTATCGACGCGATTATCTTATCGCCGCCGCCCGCGAGGGCCGGTACGAGGAGGCTGACGGCCGCTACTGCCGCGAAGGCGGAGACGAGGCGGAGGGCGTCGTTCGGGGCGATTCTCTTGTACGCGGCCTGGAAGGCGAGCAGGCCTCGGTTGAAGAGGCTGCCGAGGGCGCCGGAGACGACGCCTATGAACAGTATCGCGCTGAAGTACAGGTTCAAGGGCAGGGTGCTCGCGAGCGAGATGCCGAATACCGGAGAGTTCCCGTAGAACGTCCACATTACGGCGTTGGCGCAGAACGACGCGATGAGCGAGCTCGTCAGCATGGTGGGCGAGACGTTCTTATGGAGCTCCTCGACGCAGAAGAGCACGCCCGCGAGCGGGGCGTTGAACGCCGCCGAGATGCCCGCCGCCGCACCCGCGGTGACCAGGTAGCGCTTGTACTCGCTCCGCCGCGCCAGCTCGCCTATCGCCTCGCCGGCCAGCGCGCCTAGCTGAATGGAGGGGCCTTCCCTTCCCAGAGAGAAGCCGACGCCGAGCGCCAGGCTCCCCCCGGCGAACTTAAATGGCAGCTCCTTCTTCCACAGAGGCTGGATCCTCCTCATCAGCGAGGCCTTGACCTGGGGTATGCCCGATCCCTTTATATAGGGAGCGGCCCTGACCAGCAGGTATACTAACGCGCCGACGGCGGCGGCTATGGCTATCCACGCTAGCGAGACGGGAACCGAGGAGGCCGCCCCATGGAGGAAATCGATCCGCCGCTCTTCCAGGAAGGAGATGGCTGACCTATAGCTCACGACTATGAGCCCCGTGACGATGCCGACGATGACGCTATACGCGTATATATCAGTCCTTTTCCTCTTATTAGAGAATTCCGAAGCGAAGCCTGAGCGAGTCATAAGCGGGTCGATCTCCTTGGTTGCGACGATCCTAACACGTACCGCGAGTCGTAGAAAGGCCCGGGGGCCTTCGGCGGCGTTCACGAAGCAAGGATCGCCGTGGTATACTCGGCGGGCCTCCCGCGACTACCGCGGCGGGCGAAAAAGGAGACTCAATAGCATGGCCGAGCGTAGGATAGTGGAATGCGTGCCCAACTTCAGCGAGGGACGGGATAAGTCGATCATCGACGCGATCGCGGCGTCGATTTCGAGCGTCGCGGGCGTTACGCTCCTCGACGTAGATCCGGGCGCCGACACGAACCGTACCGTATATACCTTCGTAGGGGACCCGGAAGCGGTGCTAGAGGCGGCCGTCCTCACCGCGGCCACGGCCCGCGGGCTCATTGACATGTCGAGGCAGACCGGCGCCCATCCCCGCATGGGCGCCCTTGACGTCTGTCCCTTCGTGCCGGTCTCCGGCGTCTCGATGGACGAGTGCGTCGCCCTCGCCAAGCGGGCCGCGGAGCGCATCGCCCTCGAGCTGTCCGTTCCCGTCTACCTGTACGAGTACGCGGCGAGCCGCCCCGAGCGCCGTAGCCTCGCCGACATCCGCTCCGGCGAGTACGAGGCCCTGCCCGAGAAGCTCCTCAGGCCCGAGTGGAAGCCCGATTTCGGCCCGGCGGACTTCGTGCCCGGATGGGGCGCCACGGTCGTCGGAGCCAGGGACTTCCTCATAGCCTACAACGTCAACCTCAACGCCC
>JAHIWG010000144.1 GCA_018816345.1 Spirochaetota bacterium
AGAAGTACCCTTGCAGCGAATCGCACGCGCGATCCGCGAAGTAGTTCCATTGTTCCCGCGTCTCTATGCCCTCGGCGACTATATCCAGGTCCAGGCTATGCCCCAGGTTGATGATGGCGTTTACGACCTTCTCGTTCTGCCGCTCCGATAGATTGACGACGAACGAGATATCTATCTTGAGCGCGTCGACCGGGAGCCGCGATAGATAGGCTAGCGACGAGTAGCCGGTGCCGAAATCGTCGACCATGAACGAGATGCCGGGTAGCCGTTGCTTTATATCCTTTATGCGCTCTATGGCGTCCTCGGTATCGTGCATTATCGTCGACTCGGTTAGCTCCAGCTTCAGCCTCGAGGGGGAGAGGCCAGAGCTCTTGACGATGGTCTCGAGGTCCTGCGCGTAATTCGGCCGCTCGAATTGCTTGCTCGAGACGTTCACCGAGACGTAGATATCCTTGAAGCCCCGTTCGTGGACGCGCCGCGTGTCGTAGCACGCGCGCCGGAGGGCCCAGTCGCCGAGCGCGACTATCATCCCGGACTCCTCGGCGAGGGGTATGAACGTCCCGGGCGGCACCTGGTCCCCGTTTGGCCTGCGCCATCTGGACAGCGCTTCCATGCCCTTGATCCTGCCGTCGGAGCCTACTATCGGCTGGTACGCCAGGTAAAGGCCGCCGGCGCTCAGGGCCGCCTTCATCTCCTGTTCCATGCGCCATTTCACGGTCGCCTTGGCGCTAACCTCGGGATCGTAGAGCGTATAGCGGTTCTTGCCGCTCTCCTTCGAGCAGTACATGGCGATGTCGGCGCTTTTCGTCGCCTCTTCTATGGTGCGACCGTGGTCTGGAACGACGGCTACGCCTATCGATACGCCGACGTTGACGCTGCCTCCAGACGATTCTCCCTTGGAGCGCAGTATATACGGAAGCGCTACGCTCGAGAGGATCCGCTCGGACACGGTAATGCCGTCCGATACGTCCTTGATGCACGCAAGCACGACGACGAATTCATCGCCCCCGAAACGGTAGGCTGCGTCGCTATCGCGCAGGCACACGCGCAGCCTCCGAGCCGTCTCCACGAGCAGCTCGTCCCCGGCGTCATGCCCCAGCGTGTCGTTCACGTGCTTGAAGCCGTCGAGGTCGAGGAACAGCACCCCGCCGCGCCATTCCTCGTCGACGGCGGAGTGTTGCAGCAGCGCCGTCATGTCCTCGTTGAAGAGATCCCTGTTGCCGAGGCCCGTGAGCTTGTCGTGGTACGCGAGGTGCCTTAGCTTGCGCTCGATGGTCTTGCGTTGCGTTATGTCTCGGATGACGCAGGTAAGCGTCCTGCCCTTATAGTCCTTGGAATTCCCGAACGACATCTCCATAGGCGCGACGCCCCGGTGCTTCGTGGTACCGAGGAATTCGAAGGTGCGCTTGAGGCCGACGGCCTTCCTGTCCTGGTCGTCGACGTAGAAGTATTTCCGGAATTCGTCCTCGTGCTTGGTGAAGACCTCGGGCGGGAATAGGATGCTGAAGGGCTTGCCTATCACCTCCTCGCGGTCCCAGCCGAAGGTGTTCTTTATCCCGGAATTGGCGAATATGATGTTGAATTCGTCGTCGAGCCGGAAAATCGCCTCGGTTATAGTCTCGGAAAGAGCGACGTAGTGCTCCCGCGTCTCCTTGAGCTGCATGAATAGCGCATGGTCGAAGGAGAGGTCTCGGATAAGGGCGATGACGGCCGCTTGGCCCCGCAACTGTATCGCGGATAGCAGGCAGTCCATGGAGACGACGGCGCCGTCTCGCCGCTGGCCGCGGAACGCGAGGATGTCGTCCGCCGAAGCCGCGTGGGGGACGCCGCCCCGCATGGAGAATTCCGCCAGCCTCGTATGGAAGGCTCCCCTGTACTCCTCGGGCAACAGCTCGTATATCGGCGACCCCGCCAGCTCGGCGCGTTCGTAGCCGAAGGTCATGAAGAACGCCTGGTTGGCGTCGATGATCATGCCGGTAGGCGACATGATAAGCACCGAGTCGGAGACGCCGTCGAGCAGTATCTCCAGGCTCGCGTCCGGTTCATCCGCTTCATCCTCGAGCTTCAGGGCGTAGCCTTGGAGAATCCGCTCGAGCAGCTGCGAGAATATGGATTCGCCGGTCTCGGGTACCGAGCCGTACCCGGAAGCCTGCGCGGCCTGTCCGCCCGGCATGGCCGACGAGCTCCCTATAAAGTCCGAAAGACGCTCCGGCATGCTATTGGAGTCGGAAGACTCAATGGATTCAAGGAGCGAGTGCATATCCAGCGCTTTTGGCATCGGTTAGGAGACCCTCCAACCTATAATTCTATATATTATAGGTTGTCGGTCTTAGCTACGCCATAGTTTAGCCGCGCTAGCGATTATACGATCAACCTTTCGAGGAGGCTGTCGTACTCCTCGTATCGGCTCCACGGGTAGGTGTGGTCCGCGTCCTTCAGGGTCTCAAGGGCCGCGCCGGGTACGGCGCCTACAATATCGCCCGCCGAGCCTATCATCGAGCGCGCCTCCTTCGACCCGACCGTGACCAGTACCGGGCACGCTACGGAGCCGAGCCCCGAAGGAAGGAAGAGCCTGGAGCAGAACGCGCCGATCGGCCTGTCCAGGTTCCCCGGTTCCATGGCCGCTATATCGGCTATATACGACTCCTCCATGTCCCGATCTGGGAACTTGAATTGCCTAGCCTGCATCTCTGCTATTTTCCGGCTCCTGAGCATCCAGAGGCTGAGCGCGTTGAGCGAGTGGCTGTTCATCATCGAAACGACGGCGGAGGGCCGCACGAGCGCGCTCGAGACGACAGCGCTCAGCGCGCAGGAGGGCCGCCTCGCGAGCGTCTCCAGGACAATCTTAGCCCCGAGCGAGTGCCCGACGAGGTGCGCCTTGCCTCCCGGGCACCTGTCCGCTACGAGGGCGGCCAGCTCGTCCGCGGCCGATTCTATGCTACCGAAAGCCGTCCCGCGATCGAGTCCGTGGTCGGGAAGGTCTATGACTAGTTTCCTGAGCGAGGGCAACGCCTCGACCTGCTTCTTCCACATCCATCCGGCTATCCCGGCGCCGTGCACGAAGATTACCGCCGGGGCGTCCCGGGGTCCCGAGTCAAGCCTGACTACCATGATTCTCTCCTTTTCCTAGTATTCTCGTCGGCGCGCCCGCTCGGGGCACGAGTATCTCAGCCGCTAGCTTCCCGTAGCGGCCGCGCTCAGACTCGTCGTCCATCCTCGTTCCCATCGCGCCCGCTACCAGCTCCGGATAGAGGAGGCCTCCCGCGAACAATGAAAGCCGCATGGCCGCCTCCTTCTCGTCGATAGTATCGTCTATCCTCCTCATCGCGGCGTGCGCGAGGCCGAGGCCGTCCCCAAGGGCGAATTCGCGGTATTCGGTCGGCGCGTCCTTGATTCCTCCGCCCCGGCTCGCGAAGAACGCGAGCGCGGCACCGTGCCTGTGGACAGCCTCGGAGAAGCTCTCGGCGAAGGCGCGCAGGCTAGGCTCGGGATCCTCGGCGGCGTCGGCCAGACGCGAGAACGCGGCCCTGAGCTCGGACGTGACGAACCGGTACGCCTCGGCGATAGCCTTATCCTTGCTTCCGAAATGGTAATGCACCGTGCCGATGCCTATGCCGGCTCGCTCGGCTATCGCCCGGATCGTCAGTTTCTCGAAACCGCTTTCACCTACGATAGCGAGCGTCGCTTCCATGATGGCATTTTTCGTGTCGTCGGTCATACAGGCTCCTCGCAATACTGAACAATGTTCAGTATTGCTGGAATAGCGACCCTCTGTCAAGGCTCGCCTCGCTGTGCCCGCCTCCGGAGCCGCGGTTATCCCGCAGGATCGCAACTCCATACGGCGCGATTTAAAATAAGCTGGTCAGAGCTCATATAATCAGGTAGACGAGGAAGCTACTCCGGTCTAGCCGCCCGAAGGCGACGCATGGAACGCAAGGCCCCTGTTCTCCAGGACAAGCCTGGAAACGAGTCTATTGCTTTTTCTTGCCCAAGAGCGCGGCGAAGGGGTTGTAGCTGTCGCTCTCGGAACCGCTTTCCAGATACTTTTTAGCCGTCTCGTCTTCTTCGAGCGAGGAAGCCGGTTTCAGGGAAATCCTCTTCCCCGCGACGTCGACGCCCAGGATCTTGACCGTAAGAACCTGTCCGGGCTTAACCGTAACTCCCGAGTTGCCGTACTTGCCCTCGCTCCTCATCTCGGAGACGTGGATGAGCCCGTCCAGGCCGCTTTCAAGCGAGACGAACGCGCCGAAGTCGGCGACACGGACGACCTTGCCGGTATGCTTGGAGTCCACGGGATACTTCTCGAGCGCGTGGTCCCAGGGATCGGCTTGCAGATTCTTCATGCTCAGCGAGATCCGCTCGTTTTTCCAGTCCAGCTTGATGATCGTAGCTTCGATTTCCTGCCCGACGGCCAAGACCGCGTTGATATCCTCGACGCGAGCCCTGCTGATCTCTGAAATCGGGAGCAGCGCCTGAATTCCCTCGATATCGA
Source organism: Spirochaetota bacterium (assembly GCA_018816345.1). Taxonomy (GTDB): domain Bacteria; phylum Spirochaetota; class Spirochaetia; order Treponematales; family UBA12059; genus SZUA-370. Next base: position 4,493 of record JAHIWG010000144.1, read on the forward strand.
CGAACGCGCCGTAATCCTGAATCGACTTGATCGAACCCTTTACCAGCATGCCCTCCTTGAGGGTCTTCTTCAGCGCTTCTATCTTTTCCTTATAGGCGTCTTCGTGTATCGCCCTATTGGACACCAGGATCTTGCGGCCGCTATCCTTGTATTCCTGGATTTTAAAGGTTAGGCGCTTCCCGACGTAGGCCTCGGCGCTTTCCGCCCGCCTCGGTCCCATCTGGGAGTAGGGGCAGAACGCCCGGGTTTCGCCTATCTTAACCTCGTACCCGCCCTTTATTTCCTTTTCGACGGCGCCCTCGACGGGGATCCCGTTCTGGTACGCGCTTTCCAGCATAGCCGAGCCAGCCTTATCTCCGCTTATCCTGGTGGTAAAATTCATTTCCCCGTTTCTTGAATTCAGGAAATAGACTTTAACCGTATCGCCTTCCTTGACGGAGAGGTTCCCGTCCTGGTCCGCCAGTTCCGCCCGCTCGAGCACGCCTTCGCTCTTGCCGCTAAGCTGCAGGAAAATGGAGTCTTTCGAAATCGAGACTATCTGGGTCTCGACCATCTGCCCGGGCTGCAGCCGCTCCATCTTCGTAAGAGTGCTCTCAAAAAGCGTCGCGAAGTCGCTTGAGCTCGTATCGGCGTTGTACTGTTTCATGTCGTGTTCTCCCTGACGGCGATCATTCTAACAGAAAAGCGCTCGCAGGGTCAGACCCTCCATACGCCCCCGGGTGCAAAAAAAGCCGCGCCCCTCACGGGGCGCGGCCGTGTAGGCAAAAAGCGGTCGCGGCTTAGTAGTCCATGCCGCCGTGGCGTCGCCCTTCGGGCTCCGCGGGTCGCAATGGATGTTATTGTAGTGCGCGGCTGGAAGCCGCGCGGCGACCGCCGCTTCTGTGAGCGCTGCGCGCCCGCTCCGTTTCACTGCGCGGCCAGGCAGACGCATGGGCGTCATGGGCGGCGCCTGGTACAAAAAAAGCCGCGCCCCTCGCGGGGCGCGGCCGTGTAGGCAAAAAGCGGTCGCGGCTTAGTAGTCCATGCCGCCCATGCCGCCCATTCCGCCCATGCCGCCGCCCATGCCGCCGGCGGCGCCGCCGGACTTGGGCTCGGGGAGGTCGGTGATGGCGCACTCGGTCGTCAGCATGAGGCTGGCGACGCTAGCGGCGTTCTGGAGCGCGGAGCGGGTGACCTTGGCGGGGTCGATGATTCCGGCCTTCACCATGTCTACCCATTCCATCCTAGCGGCGTCGAAGCCGATGCCCTTCTTCTCGCTCTTGGCGCGGTCGGCGACGATGGCGCCGTCGATGCCGGCGTTCTCGGCGATCTGGCGGATCGGCTCCTCGAGGGCGCGCTTGACTATCTTATAGCCGACCTTCTCGTCGTCGCCGAGCTTCTCGGCGCCGTTCTTGTCGAGGGCGATGGCTGCCTGGATCAGGGCGAGTCCGCCGCCGGGGACGATGCCTTCCTCGATCGCGGCGCGGGTGGCGGAGAGGGCGTCCTCGACGCGGTGCTTCTTCTCCTTCATCTCCACCTCGGTCGCGGCTCCGACGTTGATTACGGCGACGCCGCCGGCGAGCTTGGCGAGGCGCTCCTGGAGCTTCTCGCGGTCGTAATCGCTGGAGGTCTCGTCGATCTGAGCCTTGATCTGGCCCTTGCGGTCGTCGATCTCCTTCTGCTTCCCGGCGCCGTTGATGATCGTCGTGTTGTCCTTGTCGATCTTGACGGTCTTGGCGGTACCGAGCTGGGCCATCTCGGTGCTCTCGAGCTTCATGCCGAGTTCCTCGGACACGACCTCGCCGCCGGTGAGGATGGCGATGTCCTCGAGCATGGCCTTGCGGCGGTCGCCGAAGCCGGGGGCCTTGACGCCGCATACGTTGATGGTGCCCCGGAGGTGGTTGACCACGAGCGTGGCGAGGGCCTCGCCGTCGACGTCCTCGGCGATGATCACGAGGGGCTTGCCGGTCTGGGCGATCTTCTCGAGGATCGGGAGGAGGTCCTTCATCGACGATATCTTCTTGTCGTGGATGAGGATATAGGGGTTCTCGAACACGCTGGTCATCGTGTCGCGGTTGGTGACGAAGTAGGGGGAGAGGTAGCCGCGGTCGAACTGCATGCCCTCGACGAAGTCGATGGTCGTGTCCATGGTCTTGGACTCTTCCACGGTGATGACGCCGTCCTTGCCGACCTTCTCCATGGCGTCGGCGATCTGGGCGCCGATCTCCATGTCGTTGTTGGCGGAGACGGAGGCTACGTGCGCTATCTCGTCCTTCTCCTTGATGTCCTTGGAGTTCTTCTTGATCTCCTCGATGGCGGTGGCGACGGCCGCGTCCATGCCGCGCTTGAGGCTCATCGGGTCCATGCCGGCGGCGACGGACTTGAGGCCTTCCTTTACCATGGAGTAGGCGAGGACGGTGGCGGTGGTGGTCCCGTCTCCGGCGATGTCGTTGGTCTTGGTCGCGACTTCCTTGAGGAGCTGGGCGCCCATGTTCTCATAGGGGTCTTCGAGCTCGATTTCCTTGGCCACGGACACGCCGTCCTTGGTCACGGTCGGAGCGCCGAATTTCTTATCCAAGAGTACGTTGCGGCCCTTGGGGCCCAGGGTTACCTTGACCGCGCGCGAAATCTGCTCTACGCCGGAAAGAAGTCTCCTCCGGGCATCCTCGCTGAAAAGTAGTTGCTTCGCCATGTTCTTGTATCTCCCTTTCTCTTTTTGGGTGTTCCGCCCCGCTCCGGGCCTCGCGCTCGATAGCGCGCTCGCGAGCGCCGTTCCTGGACGGGTTGGCGTACATAAAATTAGACGAATCGATACGATTCGCGATAGGGAAGATACTAAAAACGGGTACATGGCGGCAAGTGGCAATATACGGTTGTAATGGCGAATTCCGCTATTAACTGTTCCATGAACGGCCCCGCTTCGCTATAATAGGAGGCCATGAACGATGAAATGACGGTACTTTACGAAGACGAGTCCTTCCTGGCGGTCAATAAGCCTTCGGGGATCCTGTCGGCGCCCGATCGCTACGACGTAGACGCCAAGGTCGCGTCCAGGGAGCTCGAGATGGAATACGGGAGGCTCTGGCCCGTTCAGCGCCTCGACCTGGACGCGAGCGGCGTCCTCCTGTTCGCGCGCCACGACGAGGCCTTCCGAGCCCTTTCTGTCCTCTTCGAGGAGCGCGAGGTCAGGAGGGCCTACCACGCCGTCGTCGCGGGAAGGCCCTCGTGGACCGAGACGACCTGCGATTTCTCGTTGACCCCCGACGGCGACAGGATGCACCGGACAATAATCGACGGGGCCGGGAAGCCGTCAGTCACCGATTTCGTCGTGCTTGGCTGCCATTCCAAGATGGCCATCATAGAGGCGCGCCCGCGGACCGGGCGCGCGCACCAGGTCCGCGTCCATCTCGCGGCCCTGGAATTCCCCGTGGCCTGCGATCCCCTGTACGGCGACGGCAAGCCCTTGTTCCTCTCTAAGATCAAGAGGCGATGGAAGGGCGACGAGAGGCAGGAGCGCCCGCTTATAGCGAGGACGGCCCTGCACGCGTTCTCCCTCGAGTTCGCCCATCCCGTCACGGGAGCTGCGACGCTAATCGAGGCTCCCTATCCCAAGGATTTCAAGGCCCTCGTCGCCCAGCTCCGCAAGATGTAGCTACTAGAGCGCGCCGCGACTTGTCCTTCGCGCCGCTTGTCTATATCCTAGACCGAGCCCCGAAGCGGGGCTCGGTCGCTTTGCGAACCGATTCATCAACTTTTCCCGGAAGTATCATGAAGAAGATCATCATCACGCTCGCCGCCGTAGCGGCGATCGCCTTCTCTACCGTGTCCTGCGGAGCGCAGGACGCCGCCAAGGGCGAGGAGAAAGGCGCCTCAAAGGCCGACGTAAGCTACGCGTTCGGCGTCGCCATCGGCACCAGCCTCAAGGAAACCGGCGTCGAGATGGACTACGCCAAGTTCGTCGACGGCATCAAGGACGTCATCGAGAAGGACAAGCCCAAGATAAGCATGGAAGAGGCCCAGGTGGCCATCCAGTCCGCCATCATGCAGGCGATGCAGAAGATCGCCGAGAAGAACTCCGCCGCGGAAGCCGCGTTCATGGCGGAGAACGGCAAGAAGGCCGGCATCGTCACTACCGACAGCGGCCTCCAGTACGAGATCATCACCCAGGGAACCGGGGCCAGGCCCCTCGAGACCGATACCGTGCGCGTCGATTACGTAGGCACGTTCCTGGACGGCAAGCAGTTCGATAGCTCGATCGAGTCCGGCGAGCCCGCCGTGTTCCCCGTGGCCATGGTAATACCCGGATGGGTCGAGGGCATCCAGCTGATGCCCGTCGGCTCCAAGTATAAATTCTATATTCCGTCCGCCCTCGCCTACGGGCAACAGGGCTCCCAGGGCGGGATCCAGCCTAACACGACCCTGATCTTCGAGGTAGAGCTGCTCTCCATAGAGCCGCCCGCTGACGCTCAGTAGCCCCTCATAGCCTGAATATCTTGCGGAGATTCGCGCCTCGCAATACGCGCCCGTGCAGGTAGAAAAGCAATACCGCTACCGGCACGAGCGCGAGCGCGGCGACGACGGACCAATAGGGCCTTACGCCCAGGCCGAGGCCGAGCCTGAGTATGGCCTCGAGCGCTATGAGGAAGGCGGCTAGGCCGAGGGCGCCGATCCCGACGATATTCAGGCCCTTGACCTTCCTGCTCGCCACGGCGACCCCCGTCGACGCTATGGCGGCGTACGCCGCAAGGGCCACAGGCACTCCTATCCGGACCGCCCATCCTAGCGAACCGTCCATGCCGTCGATGGCGAGCAGGAACGCTACCACGGCGGCGCCTATGACGGCGAGGGCCGCCTTGGGCTTCCTCGACAGCGCGAGCGGCGCGACCGAGACTATCCAGCCCAGCGCGACCGACGCCACGGCGTAGCGAGACCATCCGGGGCTGGAGGCGGTCAGCATGTCGACGAGCAGGAGCGCTCCTGACGCGAGCGCGGCGGCTAGCGTCAGGAGCTCTATCCCGATGCGGCGCCGTTCCGCCTTGGAGAGCCGATAGGCGTCCTCCGGGTCGATGATATGCTGGGGATAGGGGCCGCTCTCGCGCCTGGGCGCGGCTTCCCCGAGACTCTGAATAGGCGCCGCGCAGAGCGGGCAGTCGCCCACTCCCTCGTCCACCTCGACCCCGCACCTGCTACAGTAAGGCATTATCCTGTTCCTTTCCCGATACGGCCGATAGGTTCGACTCGACCTTGACCCTTAGCCCGTCCTTGACGAGGCGCGTGAAGAAGGCCCGCTCCAGGTCTCGGCGCTCGACGACGCTCCCGAACGTTATCGATAGCGCGTCGCCGTGGCTCAGCATGCCGGCTACCGTCTTGAGCCCCGGCGTCGAAGGCAGCACGACGTCTATGCGGCGGACCTTTGCGGCGAACGACTCCGGCAGCTTGGCCTGCCCGACGTTGGTAGAGAGGCTCGTATAGAGGTTCTCCCCGTGGCTCTTATAGACGCGCCTCATGAAGAAATTCTTAAGGAGGAGGGGGATGGGCCGGACGAGAGGGTGCTTCGCCATCATGACGTTGCGCGTTATGGTCCGCCCGAGCTCCTTGGGATCGAACGCGAGGCTCATCATAGACTTCACCCGCGAGACTATCTCCCCGAATTCGTAGCGGCCCAGCCTCGGGTCTATATCGGGCAACGCGAAGAGGCTGAAGTTACGGAGCGTCGTCGAGGGGAAGAAGCCCCTGAGGTTCGCCGGTACCTGTAGCCGGATAGGCCTGCGGCCCCGGCGGCCCTGCGACCGCGGGTCAGCGTCCTGGACGTCCTGGAGCGCCGCCAGGAAGGTCGCCGAGAGGTAGACCGTCAGGGTCGCGCCGTAGGACTTGGCCTTGGCGAGAGCCGCGGCGAGCGACAGGCAGCCGGTCGTCACCCTCATCGTATGCAGGGGAAGGGGTAGCCCGGGAATATGCCAGGCGGGCTCGGCCCGTCGGGGCCTCGGGGCGCCCGGGGTCGCGTAGCGGGAGAAAGCGTCCTCCCATTCGGCGGCCGACGGAGCCTCCCTCGGGTCGAAGACTCCTTCGCCGTACGCGGTCTCGATGCCCTGAAGCCTGTAGTACTCCGCGAGGAGGGACCTGAAGAAGATGAGCGCCCCGTAGCCGTCGGTAAGGATGTGGCACATCTCGAGAGCGACGCGGTCGCCGAAGACCCTGACGCGATACAGGTAGGCTCCCCGTTTCTTCGTCGACAGCTTCTGCATCGGGAATTTCGAGTCCTGGACGACCCTGTTCGGCGCGTCGTTTCGCTCGAAGAAATACCAGAAGAAGCCTTTTCGTAGCTCCACCTGGAAGTAGGGGAATCGCTTGCGAAGCGCGTCCAGGGCCTGTTGCATCAGCTCGACGGCGACCTCGGCGTCCAGCGTGGCCTGGAACCTGTAGTACGCGCTGACCCGGTCGGACAGGAGCGCCGGATAGATGAAGCCCGCGTGGTCGAGCGCGTACCAGGGATGATCGCGAGAGTACTCGCGTTCGCGAGAGTACTCGCGTTCGCGAGAGTACTCGCGTTCGCGAGAGTACTCGCGTTCGCGAGAGTACTCGCGTTCGCGAGAGTACTCGCGTTCGC
>JAHIWG010000145.1 GCA_018816345.1 Spirochaetota bacterium
GCCGCCTTCTCCGGCGTGGCCTACGCTGTCCTGCTCGCCACCGGGTACCTGCTCTCGGAGGACTATAGGGCCGCGGCGCTCGTCCTGGTGCGCCTCGCCGCGGCGGGCGCGGTAACGTCGTACCTGGCCTTCTTCCGCCTCGCCGTCGGCTATCCGTACGCCAAGCGGCTCGTCGCGCTCGACGTCGCCCTGGCGGCCGTGGCCGGCGCGGCCCTCTGGGCGCTGGTCTTCACCGACGCCTACCTCGTCGACCTGAAGCGCTTCGGATACGACTTCGTGCGGTTCGAGGGTTCCTACCACGCCGCGCTCTCGATAGCCGGCGCGGGGATAGGCGCCGCGGCCGCCGTCACGATGGCGGCGCGCGCCGCCGTCGTCAGTAGCCGCGTCTATCGCCAGCACCTCGCCGTGATGGCGCTCGGGCTCGCCGGCAGCGTAGCCTGGGGCTACGCCCTCGCCATCGTCGCCCCGACCTCGACTTTCCTGATGGGAGCCTATCCGCTGTCGGCGGCCAACGCGCTCTTCTCGGTGCTCGCCGCCTCGTACGCGTTCTCGGCGACGAGGGTCTTCCAGGCGCGCGCCGCGGTCAAGGCCGTTGCCGCCTGGGCCGTCATCCTGCTCGCCTTCGGGCTTCCCCTCGGCGCGGCGGTGGGCATGGCGTTCCTGCTCAGGGGCGCGGCCCCGGCGACCGCGGTCCTCCTGGCGGCCGTAGGATTCGCCGCGGCAGGCCACTGGGCCGAGTCGTTCGCCAAGGGGCGGCTGGGTTCCGGCCACGACGAGGCGTCGCGCGAGGACCTGGAGGCGGCCATCGCCCACCTGGACCTCTCCACGGGCCGCGAGTCGGTGCTGGGCGAGCTGTCCGGGATCATGGGCGACGCCTTCGGCTGCTCCTGGTTCGCGACCCTGTCCGAGGACGACTCGGGAGGCCTGAGGCGGATCTATCCCGAGGACGACGACGCGCTCGTCGCGGCCCCCGGTTCCCCGGCCCTCGAGGCCCTGGCGGCCTTGGAGCGGCGCGTCGTCTTCAAGACGGACGTCGTCGCCGACGAGGCCTTCGCCGAGCAGAAGCCAGCGCTCCTGGCGTTCTTCGAGGCGCTCGGCGCCGAGGCCGTCGTGCTGGCCAAGGAAGGGCGCAGGGTCGTGGGCGCCTTCGCGTTCGGTCCCAAGCGCTCGGGCGCCGACTACGACGCGCTCGACTACGCCGCCTTCGACGCCGTGCACGGCAAGCTATTCGTCGTGGCCTACTACGCCCGCCACGTCGCGCGCGAGTCGCTCCTCGAGACGGTGGAGCAGGAGATAGGGCTCGCCGACCAGATAGTCAGGTCCATCCAGCAGCATATCGACCCCATCGCCCACCCGGGGGTCAGCGTGTCGTTCCGCTGCGAGTCGCCCCGCGGCCTCGGCGGGGACCTCTTCGATTCCGTGCGCATTTCGGAGCACCGCTGGTTCTTCGTCGTGGGCGATATCTCCGGCAAGGGCCTCAACGCCAGCATGTCCATGGTAATACTCAAGTCGATGATACGGACCCTGCTCAAGGAGGAGAAGGACTTCGTCAAGCTCGTCTCGAGGACCAACGCGTTCATAAAGGAGCGCCTGCCGCGCGGAACCTTCTTCTCGGGGCTCTTCGGGTTCCTTGCCCTGGACAAGGGCTCCGTGTATTTCATTAATTGCGGCATCCCCGCTATGTTCTTCCGCTCGCCCGGGCTCGATTCCGCGGTGGAGGCGCAGGGCGACGGCAAGATGCTCGGCTTCGTGAAGAACGTCGAGCCCTTCCTCAAGACGAGGAAGCTCGCCCTGCCGCCCGGCTCGCGGCTGCTCATCTGCACCGACGGCATAGTCGAGGCGGAGAGCGTCCGCGGCGAGCGCTACGGCAAGGAGCGGCTGGCGCGCATCCTGGGAGAGAACAAGGGCTCGAGCGCCGCCGAGACGGTGGACGCGGTCGTCAAGTCCGCGAGCGCCTTCGCGGGCGGGCGCCTGGACGACGATATTACCGTGGTGGCCATCGATTACGAAGGCCTCCCCAAGGAGAAGAAGCGATGACCGGAATCAGCGTAGAGGTGGTCGAGCGCGGCGCGTGGACGGTCCTGACGGTCCACGGCCCCATCAATAGCTATACTCATAACGAGCTCCAGGAGAAGACGATGCGCCACGCCGGCAGGGTCGACATGGCCGTGGACCTATCCGGCGTCAGCTCCATGACCAGCGCCGGCATCGGCGTCCTGCTGGCCGCCGTCGAGGACGCGGCCGCCGCCGGGAAGCGCTTCGTCGTCGTGGCGCCCTCCGAGGTGGCGCGCTTGGCCATCGAGTCCACCGGGTTCTCCGACCACTTCCCGACCGTCCCCTCGCTCAAGGAACTGCCTGCCTAGGCGGCCCGGCAATGCCTATCGCCGAAGCGCCGGCCCTCGGGGCCCCCATAGCCCTAGCGCCTCGAAGCAAGGCCGTCGCGCGTATCGCGTCCGGCCCCGGGACCTTCGACGAGTACGACGGGTTCGTGCGTTCCCTCCCCTTCGTGACCCGCCGGGAGGCCTGCGCCCTCGTGGTCGCCGGAGACGAGATCGTGGACAACCTGCTGACCCACGGCGAGATAGGCGCGGCGGGCGTCCTCGTGCTCGTCAGGAAGCGGCGTTCCGGGCTGACCCTCGCGTTCTTCGTCGATAGCCACGAGGAGTTCTCCTCCTTCTCGTCAGGCCTCGACCGGGGCGATCCCACGGCCGCGCGCTTCGACGAGAGGGAAGGCCGCTGGCACGGGCTAGGCCTGACTATGTGCCGGAACATCGCCTCGCGCGTACGGTACCGCCCCGGCCTGCGGGTCGACCGGGTGTTCCTGGAGTTCTAGCGTTCAGCCCTGTCCCGTCAGCGCCTTCACGTAATGCAATCGGCCGTAGAGCTCCGGGCTCGGCGAGTTGCGCCTCGATAGCCTGCCCCGCAGGTCTGCTACGCTCGCTATGCCCCGGGCGTCAAGCCAGGCCCGCATCTCGCCTATAGTCGACGCGATCGCGCCGTAACCCTTGGCGTAGACGGCCGAGCACATCTGCACCGTTTCCGCCCCCGCGGCTATGAGGCGCAGGGCGGTCGCGCCGTCGTGGACGCCTCCGGAGGCGCTCAGCTCGGCCCCGACGCGGCCTTCGAGTATGGAGATCCACCGGAGGCTCTCGTGATAGGCCTCCGGGCTCCCGCGCATCGGGCCCGCGGACAGGCTCATCGCGTCGAGGTCGACGTCCATGCGGTAGAAGCGGTTGAACAGGGTAAGCCCGCGGGAGCCCGCCTTGGCGAGGCGCGAGGCGACGTTGCCGACGTTAGTGAACGAAGAGCCTATCTTGGAGCAGACCGGTATCCCGACGGCTCCGGCCACGGAGGCTACGAGCGATACGAGCCTGTCCTCTATGGCGGAGGCCGGTACGGAAGGATCCGTCGGCACCGCGCCTATGTTAAGCTCTATCGCGTCGGCTCCGGCGGCCTCGATGCTCGAGGCGAATTCCGCCCAGAGGGAATCGCCGGAGCAGTTGACGCTCGCGATGATAGGCACCCCCGAGGATTCCTTGGCCTTCCGTATCAGCTCGAGGTATTCCCCGGCGCCCTCGGCCATGCCCATGCCCGCGAGGAAGGCTTCCGCCTCGGGATGGGCCCCGGCGTTCCCGGATATAGTCGATAGCTCCGCGCGGAGCTGTTCCTCGAACAAGGACTTGAGCACGACCGCCCCGGCTCCGGCGTCCACGGCCCGGGCGACGCCCTCCAGGGTCGAAGTAAGTCCGGACGAGCCGGCTATGACGGGGTTCTTAAGCGGGATACCGAGGAACTTTACGCTGAGATCGGCCATGGCTACTCCTTCTGCACGCTTAGTACGGCCTTTTCTAGGCCTTAGTACTCCAGTATACGGAGCGCGGGGCGAGGCGGCAAATTCCTGGTCTAGCGGGAGCCCTTGGCCGCGAGCTTGGCCTTGAACCGATCCATGCTTATGACGGCGCGCACGTGGGTTCCCTCTCCTATGAGCTCCGCGTCGTCCCTGGCCTCGACGCGGAAGGTGAGCATGCGCCCGTCCACGGCTACCAGCTCGGCCGTCGCCACGACGCGCATGCCGACGGGCGTGGCCGCGAGGTGCCTGACGTCGAGGCTGTACCCCACGGTGGCCTCGCCCGGCCGAAGCAGGTGGTCGACGGCGGCGAGCGCCGCCTCCTCCATCGCCAGGACCATCATGGGCGTGGCGTAGACGGGTACTCCCCCCGATCCGAGGTGCCCCGCGGTATGCCTTTCCTCGACTACGAGCTCCCTCCGCCCGATGAGGCCGGGCTCCAACGTTCCCATGCTAGTTCCTCCTCGATACGAGCGCCTCGTATGGCGCGAGCGCTAGCTTGCCAGAGGCTATAGCCTCGCCGGCGGTTCGGTCCGTGCCGATGGCGACCGAGCCGCCGTCGGAGACGACGGTCCTCCTGCGGGCGGTAAAATTGAGGTAGACGTCGACCTCCCGGCCTCCCTCAGTCCTCCTCCACGCCATGACGCCGGCCGGGGCGGCCAGCCAGGACAGGGTCCCAGAGACGAGCGCCGGCTCGGACCTGCGGAGGCGGATGAGCGAGGCGTACCAGTTCCATAGGGAGCCGAGATCGGCTTTCTGGGCCGCCACGTTCCTGCGACGGTAGTCGGTATTGACCGGTAGCCACGGCTCGGCCGGGCTGAAGCCGGCGTTAGCCGAGTCGTCCCACTGCATCGGGGTGCGCTCGGGGTCGCGGCCGAAGGGCAGGGGCCAGGTGGAGAGGCCAAGAGGGTCGCGGAGCCGGGCCCTGGGGATGCGCTGGCAGGTCATGCCTATCTCCTCGCCGTAGTAGAGGAAGGGCGTTCCCCGCAGGCAGAGGAGCATGGCGGCCGCCACCCTGGCCCTGGCGTCGGTATGGAGGCCCGCGCGGTAGCGGTAATAATGTCGGCTCTGGTCGTGGTTGGACAGGGTGAAGTTGGGCCAGGCCCCGTCCGGCAGCAGGCGGTACCAGCGCTCCGCGGAGTCCCTGAACGAGCGGGCTCCCCACTTCCTGAAGAGGAAGTCGAAGTTGAAGGCCATGTGCAGCTCGTCGTTCCGCTCGCCGTGGCACGAGGCGGCGAGCGCGGGGTCGAGGCCGTGGGTCTCGCCTATGAGCATGCGGTCGCCGTAGGAGTCGGCTATGGCCCTGAACTCCTTGAACACGCCGTGGACCTCCGGCCTGTTCCGGTCGTAGAGGTGCTCCTGGAGCAGGTCGGGCACTATCTTCCAGCTGAACGGGTTGGAGCGGAGCTCGGCGTCCTTGAAATACGCGGTGGCGACGTCCATGCGGAAGCCGTCCGCGCCTAGCTCGAGCCAGAACCTGGCCGTATCGTAGATCGTCTCCCTGAGCTCGTCGTTGCGCCAGTCGAATTCGGGCTGGTTCCTGGTGAACGTGGCGAGGTACCACTCCTTGGTCGCCTCGTTTGGATACCAGGCCGAGCGCTGCTCGAAGAGGCTGATCCAGTTGTTAGGGGGCTTGGGGCCCTCCATGTCCTCCCATATGTACCAATCGTGCTTGGGGTCGTCCCTCGACGAGCGCGCCGCCTCGAACCACGGGTGCTCGTCCGACGAGTGGTTGACGACGAGGTCCACTATCACCCGGATGCCTCGCCCGTGGGCCGCGCCGAGGAGCGAGCGGAAGTCGTCTATGCCGCCGAAGATGGGGTCGACGTCGGTGTAGTCGGAGATGTCGTAGCCGAAGTCCTTCATGGGGCTCTTGAAGAACGGGCTGATCCATAGCGCGTCGACGCCGAGCTCCGAGAGGTAGCCGAGCCTGCCCTCGATGCCCTTGAGGTCGCCTATGCCGTCGGCGTTGGAGTCCGCGAAGCTGCGCGGATAGATCTGGTA
>JAHIWG010000146.1 GCA_018816345.1 Spirochaetota bacterium
CACGTCGTCACCGAGCACGGCGTCGCCCGCCTCCGGGGCCGCACCGTCCGGGAGCGCGTCGCCGAGCTCGTCGCGGTGGCCGCGCCCGAATTCCGAGAGGATCTCAAGGCCCAGGCCAGGAAACTGGGGTATATCTAGTAGATAGGGAGGCAGGGACAAGGGGCAACGATAGAAAGAACGCCGTAACGGGGGCGCCCGCACGGGATCTTCCCGCGCTTCGCTCATAGCAAAAAACATTATTGGGAGGAAGCCGGGCACGATGACGTATCCGCCGGTTCTAGCCCCGCCGGAACAACCCGAAGTCGAGTATGGCGCGCCGTTCGTGGCCGTCGCGGCCGCGGACCGCCTCGGCGCAGAATAGCGAGTCGAGCACGGCCTCCTCGACCGACTCGGTAGCCGCCTGGAACAGCGGGTCAAGGCTTTCCTCGTGGAGGACGGGCCGGCTCTCCGGCGCGCCTTCGGGATAGTGAGGCAGGGTGTAGGCCGTCGAGAAGGCGAGGACTATCTCGCCGGAGCCGCCGCCTACGGTCGCCCCGGTACGCGCGAGGCCGGAGGCCGCCCTGACGCATAGCCTGCGCAGCTGCCTTGAATCGAGGGGCGCGTCGGTCGCCAGGACCACGATGACGGAGCCGGCGCCGGGCGCGCCTACGCCCGACCCGTCGCTCGAGGCGGCGAGGGCGGCCCGGGCGGCTTCCCCGGCCGGGTCGATCGCTCCGGATACGGAGCCAGGTACGGAGCCGGATACGGAGCCGGACGCGGCCGGTCCAAGGTCGGAACCGGCGCGGGGGTCCAGCCCCATCGCCGCTATCTCGCGCCCTACCCGCCTACCGTCTACGACAAGCTCGGCGAGCCGGCCGAAATTCGTCAGCAGGAGGGCGCCCACGGTATAGGCCGTCCCCGATCCCGGCCGAGCCTCCGCAACCCGGCTGGCCGTGCCAATGCCGCCCTTGAGCCCGTAGCAGCTCATGCCGCGCCCGGCTCCCACGGCTCCCCGCTCGAAGGCCGCGCCGGCCGACGATCGCGCCCGCGAGACCGCCTCGGCCACGTGGGCGCGGGTCACCGCCCTCCGTCGCATCGCCGACAGGTAGCCGTCGTTGCATTCCATGGCGACGACGTTGGCGCTGCCCGTGCTCGTCGCTATGTCAGGGTTCTCGGCGAGCAGCAGGTCCAGCCCGCCCTCCAGGCACGCGGGCACGGAGAAGGTATTCGACAGGAGCACGGGAGACTCTACGGCCCCTAGCTCCGCTACCTGCACGAGGCCCGCGGACTTCCCGAAGCCGTTAATGACGCGGCAGGCCGCCGGCGCCTTGTCCCGGAACAGGTTTCCTACGTGCGGCAGTATCGCGGTCACGCCCGTCTGGAGCTCGCCCTCGGCTATGGTGACGTGGCCGACGGAGACGCCCGCTACGTCGATAATGGAATTAGTCCTCCCGGCGGGCAGCTCCCCCGTCGCGACGCCGTAGTCCCGGGCGCCCATCAGGCGGGTCCCAGCGCCGAGTCCACGAGGCCGTCGTCGGCCACGAACGGCAGGGTGATGGAGCCGTACTCGGAATAGACGTCGTTATACTCGGCGCAGGTCGCTTGGGCGTGCACGTTGCGGGCCCAGGCGCGGCGGGCGACGCCGCCCATCACGTCCCAGGGCATGGCCATGCCCAGGACGGCGTCGACTCGCGCCGAGCCGTCGAGGACCATGCCGAAGCCCCCGTTGACCGACTTGCCTATCCCGACGCCGCCTCCGTTATGCAGGGCTATGAGGCTCATGCCCCGGGCGGCGTCGCCGGCGAAATTCTGCACGGCCATGTCGGCCATCACGTTGGAGCCGTCCTTGATGTTGCTGGTCTCGCGGAAGGGGCTGTCGGTGCCGCCGCAGTCGTGGTGGTCGCGGCCCAGCATTATGGGCCCGACCTCGCCGCGCCTGACCATGTCGTTGAACTTGAGCGCTATCCTCGTGCGGCCCATCGCGTCCTGGTAGAGGATGCGGGCCTTGGTGCCGACGACCAGGCGGTTCTTCTCGGCGTCGCGTATCCAGGCCCAGTTATCGCGGTCCTGGCCGCGGCGCCCGGGATCGATGCAGGCCATCGCGGCGGCGTCGGTCCTGCGGAGGTCCTCGTCCTTGCCGGAGAGGCAGACCCAGCGGAACGGGCCGTAGCCGAAGTCGAACAGCTCCGGCCCGAGGATGTCCTCCACGTAGCTGGGGAAGACGAAGCCGTCCTTCTCGTCCACGCCGTTCCTGGAGACCTCGCGGACGCCCGCGTCGTAGACCGCCTTCAGGAAGGAATTGCCGTAGTCGAAGAAGTAGGTGCCCTTGGCGGACAGTCGCCGCACGACCTCGAAGTGGCGCCTGAGGCTCGCGTCGACGAGGCCCTTGAACCTGGCCGGGTCGGACGCCAGGAGACGGGTTCGCTCCTCGAAGGCGGTGCCCGCGGGGCAGTAGCCGCCCTCGTAGGCCGCGTGGCAGCTCGTCTGGTCCGACAGGAGGTCTATCCTGACGCCCGCGGCGTCCGCGTACTCGAGCAGCTCGACGATATTGCCTAGATAGGCGACGGCTATGGCCTCGCCGCTGGAGCGGGCCTTTTCCGCCCGCGCGAAGGCTCCGTCTACCGTCCGCTCGACGCAGCTTACCCATCCCTGGGAATGCCGCGTCATAACCCGGCTCTCGTCGACCTCGGCCAGGATGCAGCTCGCCCCGGCGATTATCGCCGCCTTGCCCTGCGCGCCCGACATGCCTCCCAGGCCGCTAGAGACGAACAGCTTTCCCTTGAGGTCGCCGTCGCGGGGCACGCCCAGCTTGAGGCGACCCGCGTTGAGCAGGGTGTTGAAGGTGCCGTGGACTATGCCCTGGGGGCCTATGTACATCCAGCCGCCGGCGGTCATCTGGCCGTAATTGGCCACGCCGAGGGCGGCCGCGTGGTTGAAATCCTTCTGGTTATCGAACATGCCTATCATCAGGCCGTTGGTTATGATGACGCGAGGGGCCAGCTCGTGGCTCTTGAAGAGGCCCAGGGGATGGCCGCTCTCTATCACGAGGGTGGAGCCGCGGTCCAGGACCTCGAGGTAGCGCTTGATGAGCCGGTACTGCATCCAGTTCTGGCAGACCTGGCCGGTCTCGCCGTAGGTGACGAGCTCGTAGGGGTAAAGCGCCACGTCGAAGTCGAGGTTGTTGTCGATCATCACCTGGAAGGCCTTGCCCTCTATGCAGGCGCCTCGGTACTCGTCTACGGGCCTGCCTCGCAGGCCGCCCGCGGGCCTGAAGCGGTAGCCGTATATCCTACCATGGGTCCTGAGCTCCTCGGCGAATTCCGGCGCGACGCGGGCGTGCCATCGCTCGGGCACGTAGCGGAGGGCGTTCTTCAGGGCCAGGGCCTCCTGCGCCCTGGTCAGGTGCGCCTCGCGACGCGGCGCGCGCCGTATCCCCGCCTGGAATACGGGATCAGGCGGCAACTCGTCGAACTCGAGCCTCAATCCCCCGGCAACATCCTTAGAATTCATCCGCTCCCCCTCACGACGCCGATAGCCTGGTCTACATATATGTTAGCATAGAGCCGCAGAGAAGCGAAGAAGCGTAGAAAATGGCCTTAGAGTAAGACGAAGATTAAGAATGAAGCACAGGGATACCGAGAAGCTGAGGGGCAAAAAGAGCAAGACAAGAAAGAAAAGAAGTATTAGTTCCATTTCCC
>JAHIWG010000147.1 GCA_018816345.1 Spirochaetota bacterium
ACCATTAATCGCTTCATGATTGGCTCGACGCCTATCTTCCTCGTATTGGCCCTGCCTGCGGCCCAGTATGCCGCCGGCCCTTACCTGCCCGACTGGTTCGCGGTCCTGGCGCGCCTTATGCCGACCGACGGCGCCCTAAGGCTGGCGCGGGCGGCGTACGCCTCCGTGCCAGCCGCGGAGCTCGCCATGGCTGCCGCGTCATCGATAGCGTGGACCGCCTTAGCCTCGGTTTTTATCCTTGGACCGGCCGTGGCCGCCTCGAGGGGAGACTAGCATGCGCGGTAACGCGCTACGGCTCGCGGCCGCCGACGTCCGCCTGGTCGCCCGTGACCCGCTCCTCCTTATCATGCCGTTCGTGCCGTTCCTCGCGGCCTTCGCCCTCAGGCTGATACTGCCCCCTCTGTCCGCCTTCATCGAAGGCGCGACGGGCTTTAACCTGCTCGGCTACGCGACGCTCGTACGCGTCGTGCTGATCCTGTTCCCCGGGACGTTCTACGGGATGGTCGCCGGGTTCCTGCTCCTGGACGATCGCGACGACGGAGTATCCGCGTACTGGTCCGCGACGCCGGTAGGCAGGGCGGGCTATATCGCCGTCAGGCTCGCGCTCTTCTCCCTCGCGGCCTTCGCGGCCGGCCTGGCTATCGGGCCTATCCTAGGCATTGGCTCCGCGGGTCCGTGGCGCGACGCTGGCGCGGCCTTCCTCGGGGCGGGGCAGACGGCCTTCTTCGCCCTGTTCCTCGCGGCGGTCGCGGCTGACAAGGTAGAGGGACTCGCGATACTCAAGGCCATGAGCGGCCTCGATATCGTTCCCCTCGCGATCCTCCTACCCCTTCCCGCGCGGGCGCTAGCCTGGGCCTTCCCTCAGTACTGGGCGGCCGAGCTCCTGGCCGGCGACGCCCCGTTCGCCGGCGGCGGCTCCTCGCCGTACCTGGCGCTCGCGCTCGGGGCGGTCGCCAGCGTCGCGTGGATAGCCGTCCTGGCGGCCAAGTACCGAAAACGGATAGATTGAATCTCTCCCCATTGTCGTTTTTTTTACTTTCTACTATACAGATGTTATGAACAATCCGATAACGCGCCGGCCGCTCTTCGGGCCGGCGAGCTTCTACCGCGAGGTCCTCGCGGTGGCCATCCCCGTCATGGCCCAGCAAGCCATCCAGAGCCTCGTCTCGCTGATCGACAACTTCATGGTCGCGGGCCTCGGCGACGCGAAGATGGCCGGCGTCAACGTGGCCAACCAGGTCAACTTCGTCTACCTCGTCGTCATGATGACCCTCTCGGGCGCCGGCGGCATATACATGTCTCAGTTCCGCGGCGCCAAGGACGAGGAGGGCATGCAGCAGGCCTACCGCTTCAAGGCCATAATGACGATGGGCTTCTCCGCCCTCTATTTCGCGCTCTGCCAGAGCATCCCCGCGGCGATGATATCCGCGATGACCATGGGCAACGCCGCCCAGGCCGAGATAGTATCCCACGGCGCCGCCTACCTCCGGCTGGTATCGTGGATGTTCATACCCATGGGCCTGTCCCAGTCCATCGGCACGGCGTATAGGGAGATAGGCAAGCCGGGCGTGCCCCTTACCATATCCGTCTGCGCGACGCTCGTGAACACGTTCTTCAACTGGGTGCTCATCTACGGCAACCTCGGCGCGCCGAGGCTCGAGATAGCGGGAGCCGCCATCGCGACCAATATCGCGCGCGGGGCCGAGGTCGTCGTCTTCGTGATATACGCCCGCACGCACGCCGCGCCGTTCTTCGTGCCGCTCAAGAGGCTGTTCAAGGCCCGGTGGTCGCTCTTCCGGGAGATACTCGGCAAGTCCAGCCTCATGCTGCTGTCCGAGACGAGCTGGGTCATCTCCGAGACGGTGACCACGGCGCTGTACAACGGGCGGGGCGGCGCCGAGGTAGTGGCCGGCATGTCGGCGGGCTGGGCCATCGCTAACATCTTCTTCCTCGTTTTCACGGGCATCCACGTCTCCACGGGCGTCGTCGTCGGAGGCCTGCTCGGCGCTAACAAGCTGGAAGAGGCCCGCGTGAAGGCGAGGTGGATCATGAGCGGCTCCGTGGTCGGCGGCGCCGTAGTCGCCCTGGCCCAGGTGGCGAGCATCGCGGCGGTTCCTATAGTGTTCATGAACCTGACGAAGGAGGCTACCGTCGTGACTCGCGGCCTGCTCCTCGTCATATCGGCCTATTTGCCGCTCTGGAGCCTCCTCAACGCCCAGTTCGCCGTCTCCCGCTCGGGCGGCGACACGATGATGGGCGTGGTCGTCGACGTCGGCGTCACCTACCTCCTGTTCATACCCGCGGCCTTCGCCCTGGCCCTCCTGACGCCCATTGGCCCCGTGGCGATGTACGGCCTGGTCAAGCTGAGCGATTTCGCGAAGTGGCTCGTCGCCCATCGCTGGCTCAAGAAGGAGCGATGGCTGAGGAACCTGGCGTCGCCCGTGGCCCCGTAGGCGGGCGATTAAGGCGCCGCCTCTCGCCGGTTAAACGCGGCGCAACGCAACCGGGGCCGTCCGGGCGCGTCGTACTTGCCAGTATGGAAACTTCGCCGAGGCACGCGCGGGCCTTCAAGCCGCGCTATTCCGAGTTGGACGACCGCGGGGAGACGACCCCGACGGCCATGATGGGCTTGTTCGAGGACGCCGCGTTCTCCCATTGCGAGGATACGGGCTGGGACGTCTTCCGGCTCCGCGATTCCGGCTTCGGCTGGATACTGCTGGAGGGAGGCTTCGAGATGTCCCGCTACCCGCGCTACAAGGAGCCGTTCACCGTAGAGACCTGGCTCTCGGGCGCGCGCGCGTTCTACGGCCTGCGGGGCTTCGAGGTCAAGGACGGCTCCGGCGCCGCGATAGGCCGCGCCAGGTCGCTTTGGGTCTTCTACGACCTCGAGCGAAGGCGCCCGGCGCCGGTGCTCCCCGAGATCCTGGCCGCGTGGAGGCCGGATCCTCTCGTCGTCCCCTCCCGCGGGCAGGGGGGAGTAGCCGCGGGAGGCGAGCCGGTCGGCTTGCCTCCCGGATCGCCGTCGTCCTTCGACGTGCGGGCCCTCGACATCGACACGAACGGGCACGTCAATAACGTGCGCTACCTCGAATGGGCGCTCGAGGCGGTCCCCGGGAACGTTCGCGAGGGGGCGCGGCTCTCGGCGATATCCGGCCGGTTCATCCAGGAGGTAGTACGGGGACAGAGCGTCACGCCCGTATCGGAACGCCGGGCGGGCTCGGAAGGCTCCTCCGCGATATACCGCCTCGCTGTCTACGCTTCGGGGCCGGCGGGCCCGGTAGCGGCCGCCGGTCCCGCCTCCGACGAGCCGGCCGTAGCGGCCTGCGCCTCGTCGAGCTGGACTCCCCGCTAGGCCGGCTCGCGCGGAGCGACCGACCGCGTACGATCGACCGCGCGCGATTGACCCTCGGGGCCGCCTCCGTTAAGCTCCCGCGGTGAGCAAGCTACGACGCGCCATAGGCGACTACCTCGAGGCGTTCAAATCGTTCAGCCCAAACGCGCGCCGATTCCTGGCGGGCATGTTCCTCCTCGGGATAGGCGCCAACCAGATAAGCCTCCTCTTCAGCCTCTACCTCAAGCGGCTCGAGTACACCGAGGCGGGGATAGGCGCCATGCTGTCGACGCGCGCCCTGGGCTCGGCCGTGATAGCGCTACCCGCGTCCCTGCTCGCCGCGCGCTTCGACCCGCGCAGGCTACTGCCGACCGCGGCCGTCCTCGCCGCGGTCGCCTACGCCTCCCAGTCCCTGTCCACGGCCGGCGCCGCGATCGCCGCGTCGGTATTCCTCGCGGGCGCCATGTCGACGGTGTTCCAGGTGAGCGCCGGCCCGTTCTTCATGAGGAATTCCGGCGAGCGCGAGCGCATGCATCTCTTCAGCCTCAACGGGGCCCTGTCGATGGGCACGGGGCTCGTGGGCTCGCTCCTCGGCGGCGGCCTCAAGGACGGCCTCGTCGCGTTGGGCTCCGGCGAGCTATTCGCCTATAGGGCGGGGCTCCTCGTCGGGGCGGGCTTCGTGCTGGCCTCCGTCGCTCCGTTCTCGCGCATCGAGCCGGTGCCTATCGACGGGCGCGTCCCCGCGACCAGGCTTCGGAGGCTCGAGGGCATCGACGTCTGGCTATGGATAAAGCTTATCTTCCCGGGCTTCCTCGTCGGCATGGGCGCCGGCCTGACCATCCCCTACCTGAACCTCTACTTCAAGAACGTCTTCGGCATGAGCGACTCGGCCATCGGCGCGGCGGTGGCGGCGGGGCAGATAGCGACCTTCGCGGGCATGGCCGCGGGGCCGGCCATAGCCAAGCGCCTCGGGAAGCCCAGGGCCGTGTTCATCACCCAGGCGCTCTCCGTGCCGCTCATACTCGTCCTCGGCTGGGTGAGGGCCCTGCCGCTCGCCCTGCTCGCCTACCTGGCCAGGCAGGTCCTGATGAACATGTCGACGCCCATCCAGGAGAACTTCTCCCTGGAGCTCGTGCCGCCCGAGCGGCAGAGCCTCATGAACGCCGTCAAGATGCTGTCGTGGACGGGAAGCTGGACGATAGCCGCGCGAATCTCGGGCGAGCTCATCTACCGCGGCGGCTTCGCGACGTCGTTCGCGCTTACCGCGTCCCTCTACGCCCTGTCGACGGTATGCTACCGCGCGTTCTTCCTGTCGAAGGCCGCCAAGGCCGGCAGCGCCTAGGGAACGAGCGCCTTCCTATAGCATATCGGGTCCGCCCCGAATAGGTCGCCGGTATCGAGCCACGCGGCGGCCCTGCATCCGCCGAAGCAGCTCGCGCCGAGCCGCTCGCAATCGCCGCACGCGCCGTCGAGATCCGCCGCCGTCATCCTCCTGAGCCTCCCTAGGAACGGCGCGTCGGCCCAAATATCGGAGAGGCTCGAGTCGACGAGGCTGCCGAGGGCGAAGTCCTTGAAGAACGGGCAGGGGTAGGCGGTGCCGTCGCTCCCTATATAGATGCCGTCGCGCCCCGCGGAGCAGCCGACCGGGGCGTCGCCCGCGGGGGAGGCTACGGGCCTCGCCCCTCCGCACGCGCACGCGCACTCCGACTCGAGGAGGAAGGGCATGGCCGATTCCGTGAAGACGCCCATCGCGCCCGCGTAGCGCTCGCGGATAGCCAGGATCGTCCTCGCGAACGCCACGAGCCCAGGCCCGCGCAGGGCGAGGACTTCTCCCGCGCCTGCCCCGCGGCCGGCCGGGAGGAAGGGGAGGGCCTTGAACGACGAGCAGCCGAGCCTCGAGGCGAGCTCGGCCATCGCCTCGATTGAGCCCAGGTTTAGCCGGGTCGCGACTGAGCTCAAGGACGTGCGGAAGCCGGCGGCCTTGAGCCGCGACAGCGAGGAGACGGCGGCGTCGAAGGAGCCCTTCCTGCCGCGCAGCTCGTCATGCTCGTCGCGGAGCCCGTCGACGCTGACCTGGACCGAGTAGACCGGCCTCCTCGAGAGCTTCCGTATGGTCCCGTCCGAGAGCGAGAACCCGTTCGTCGAGACGTCGACCTCGATACGAGCGGCTACGAGGGCGTCGATGATATCGAAGATATCGGGCCTGAGGAACGGCTCGCCGCCCGCGAGGTTGACCGCGAGTACCCCCGCCTCGGCGAGGCGGCCGACTACGCGTATCGCCCCCGCGGTATCGAGCTCCAGCGGGGCGCGCCGGCCCGCGTCGGCCAGGCAATGGGCGCACGCGAGGTCGCAGGCGCTCGTCGTTTCCCATATCGCCGAGCTCGGCGCTGGCGAGCAACCCTCGGGGAAGCGGGTCGGCCGCGCCATGCGCGGAGGGCGCGGAGAGGCCGGGCGCGACGTGGCGAGGGCGGCGATGCTATCGAGCGCCCGCATCGCGTCGTCGACCCTCCTCTCGGCGTCCGCGTACCGGCCGCCGTAGCGCTTCCGGGAGAGCCCGGCTATATCGCGCGCGCTACGCGTCCCGTCGAACCATTCGAGGCACGACGCGGCCTCGGGACCGAGGGCGACCCTCCTCGAGAGCCTCGGGTTATTGGCGACGACTCCGGTGCGTTCCGCCCTGAGCATCACGAAGCCGTGTATCCAGGGCGTGGCCTCCCGCCCCTGCCTCACTCGGTATCCTCGCGCACTCCGTCGATATGGAAGGCGACGAGCCGCCTCTCCTCGGCGTCGAGGGCCGCCAGCCTGCCCGCGAAGTCCTTGGAGGCCAGGTGGGCGTCGAGCGACTTCCTCCCTCCCTTCTCGGCGACGCGCCTGGCCTCGCGTATGAGCTCGTCTATCGGAGAGGGGTTCTCTCCGTCGCGCGGGTCGTAGGGCAGGGGATCGACGTCGCCCTTGCAGCGGCCGATGAGGCCCGAGCAGCTGATAGGCAGGCCGCACCCGCCGAAAAGAGGGTTCCTGCACGCCTCGGGTATCCGGCACGTGATCGGAAGCCTGCATGCCTCGGGCAGCTTGCACGATTCGGGGAACGCGCACGCCTCGGGAACGCGGCAGAATACCGGCGTCCGGCAGAATTCTGGCAGAGAGCACGCGATAGGCCTCAGGCACGCTATCGGCCTGGCGCAGTGCGGCCCCTCGGGGCATTCGCAGGCGAGGGCCGAGTCGAATTTGAGGCTGGCGTCGTTCCCCGCCTTATCGCGAATATACCCGGAGACGACCTCGAGGACGACGCGCGTCCCGATCGGAGGGTGGATCGGCGGCCACGGCGTCGCCGCCGGCGCCTCGACGCGGAAGACGAGGGTCCATGAGCGCGAGCCGCTCTCGTACCGCAATCGCACGCCCGGCGCGCCGCGCGGGGAGAGTATCGTCGCCTGGCCGAATAGAGTCCTCGGCACTAAGACGGGCTCGGAGAACGTGATCTTGACCTTCGCGATAGTACCTCGGAACGGGAACCTCGCCGTCTCGACGCATACTCCGACTATGACGGGAGCCAGCGTGTCTATGACTATGTCCTTATTGAAGCCTAGCGATCCGGGTCCTCCCACCGCGGGCAGGACGGTAGAGGCCGCGACCCCGTCCGGGCCCGCTATCGCGCCTCCCTGGAGCGCGTTCACGCTCGCGTAGTCGAGGTCCGCGCTCGAATGGCCCGCGGCCACGGTATAGGCGAACGCGACGGACTCCCTCGGATAGGATTGTCCCGGCGCGAGCGAGGCCGACGCGCCGGCGCCGGCGTTAAGCGCGAGGCGAGGAGTCCCGACGACGCTCACCGGGGCGGAGAACGATATAGAGATCGGAATCGAGGCTCCGACGGTATACGAGCCGTTCGGCTTGCTCGAGTCCACCCGTATGATGACGGGAGGAACGGGCGGCTCCTCGGCGGCGGCTGTCAAGGTCAAGGCCCTCTCCGCCAACAGTATCCAGCCCATTGTAACACTCTTCTTGAGGGCTAACACCTTCTCCGCCAACAGGACCCAGCCCGCATGAGCCGCCACACGCAGAATCATGC
>JAHIWG010000148.1 GCA_018816345.1 Spirochaetota bacterium
CGGGGCTATTTTCAATCCGGGAGCCTATACCCATACGTCGATAGCGCTGCGGGACGCCATAGCGGCGGTCAGGTATCCCGTCGTGGAGGTACACCTCTCGAACGTCCAGGCGCGCGAGGAATTCAGGAAGGTATCTATGGTAGCCGCGGCGTGCGCCGGCACCGTGGCGGGATTCGGCTGGCGATCCTACGAGCTGGCGCTCAGGGCCGTCGCGGGGGCTATCGCGGACCGGGCCGAGGCGCCGGCCCGCGACGACGGGCGCTTAGCCTAGAGCTGGTCGGCGAACAGCTTCTCTATCGCCTGCTTAGGCAGGGCTCCCGGCTGCTGCCTGACGATCTTGCCGTCCTTGAAGACCATCAGCGTGGGGATAGAGATGATATTGAATCGCCCGGCTAGCTCCGTCTCGTTGTCCACGTTGACCTTGCCGACCTTGAGCCTCCCGGCGTAGGTCTTGGCAAGGTCGTCGATATGCGGGCCTATCATCCGGCACGGCATGCACCACTCTGCCCAGAAGTCGACTAGAACGGGGAGGGACGACTGCTCCACCTCGGCGGCGAAGTTCTTGGAGGTCAATTCAATACCAGCGCTCATTGCGGGTCTCCTTCTGGCGCGGCGAGAGGATAGGCGCCCGATAGGCGCGCTCGCCCGTTTCAAATAGAGAAAATACCTATTCGGGCGCCTGCTTGTCAAATGGATAGCGCTTAGGCATCGAGCCGGCTCCCAGCTCCCGGCTCCCGGCTCCCGGCTCCCAGAACCCTGGAAGCCCGGAAGCCCAGGCCCCCAGAGGCCCGGAGGCGGCCGAGCGGGGCGGCGTTACCCGGCCTGGGCGGCGACCGATTCCACCGCGAAGCGCTTCTCTCCCGACGGGGCCATGCACGACACCGTCGAGCCGGCGCGCTCGCCGATGACCGCGACGCCGAGGGGCGAGAATACGCTCGCGGTGGCCGCCGTGCCGTCGAGTTCCGCGGGGAACACGAGCCTGAAGGAGAAACGCTCTCCGGTCCCGAGGTCTATGATCGAGGCCGTAGACCCTATCGATACCACGTCGTCGGGAAGGTCGATCTCATCGACGACGTCAGCGGTCTCGAGCTCGTTGTCGAGGCGCCTCATATGGAGCTCGAGCGATCGACGCTTGGCCTTCATGGCCGCGACGACGCCCGAGAGCTTCTTGTAGTCCGGAAGCCCGAGTAGGATGCAGGTGTCGTTCACGGTAGCGCTCCAGGGAGTTGATGGATACGATGCTGATCGGATCGATACGACCATAGCGCGTTATCGGTATCGAAGCAATATTGAAATAACTTGTATGAAACGTGTATCCTTGACTACACGTTGCCCGCTCGAACCCCCATCGCCGCGGCTATGCTTCCCTCTCTCGGAGGCAGCCCTAGCTTAGCCCTGGCATTATGCCGATGCCGCTCCACCGTGGCCCTGCTTATCGATAGGTACTCGGCTATCTCCTTGCTGGATAATCCGGAGGCAACCAAGTCGCAGACTTCGAGCTCCCTGACGCTTAGCCTCCTCAGCGGATCGTCGGGGCCGGGGGCTCCTCGGGAAAGCGCCTCGTCCAGCTCCTTGAGTATCCTAGCCTCGATAAGCGCCGCGTCGCGCCCGTCCCCAGTCCGCCTGGCCAGCTTCGCCAGCCTCGCGACGAGCGGAACGACACGCTCGCGCGCGGCGGCGGCCACGGAGGACCTAATACCCGCCTTTTCCAGCTCTATGCGCGATAATAGCTCCGATAGGGCGGCGTTCTTCCGCTCCAGGTCCTCTCGGTAGGAGCGTTCTCGCTTCTCGGCCTCGAGCCTCTCGGCGGCGCCGGCCAGGATGGAGGCGACCGACGACAAGAGGGACCGCTCGCGCTCGGAGAACCTCCCTGTCGAGCCGAGGCCGTAGGTCGCCCGGATGCGGCATATCGGCCTCTCGCCCGATATCGCCTCCGCCGACGCCTCCTTCCCGCCCGCGTCGGGCTCCGAGGCGCCGAGCGGATAGGCCGCCGTTAGCGTCCCGAGTGATATGGCTATACGCGCTCCGCCCGGGTCGCCCATCGCCTCGGCCAGGAGCCGGGCGCTACCCTCGGCCGCCCCGCCGACGCTCAGGTCGCCGCTCGAGAGGAGCGCCGCGAGCGCGTAGACGCAATCCAGCTCCTTCTCGCGCTCTCGCAGGGCGGAGGAGCGAGCGTCGGAATGATCGCTTCTAATCATGCCCGCCAGTATACACGACCGCGGCCGCGGCGCTACCATCTACCATCATGATTAAGCGATTCCTCCCGTATTATCGCCCGTACAAGGGCCTCGCGGCCGTCGACCTGGGTTGCGCGCTCGGGCTGGGCCTCGCCGACCTAGTGTTCCCGGCGGCCACGGCGCGGGTCGTGGACGTCATCGTGCCCGCCGGGGACCTGAGCGGCCTGGCGCGCTTCGCCGCGCTCCTCGTCGCGCTGTACGCCGTACGGGCGGCCCTCGAATTCATAGTCGGCTATTACGGCCACGTGCTGGGCGTGAACATACAGCACGACCTCCGGCGCGATATATACCGCCACCTCCACACCATGGATACGCGTTTCTTCGACAATACCAAGACGGGCCAGATCATGTCGCGCATCGTGGGCGACCTCTTCGACCTCGCCGAGATATCGCACCACCTGCCCGAGGACATCATCATGGCGAGCGTAAGGCTCGTAGGCTCCCTGGTCGTGATGCTGGCGATAGAATGGCGCCTGGCCCTGGTCGTTTTCGCCATCGTGCCCGTCCTCGTCGCGTTCTCGGCGACCTTCCGCGAGAAATTCCGTAGCGCCTTCAGGCGCAACAAGGAGACGATGGCCGCGATAAACGAGCGTATCGAGGAGAGCGTATCAGGCGTGCGCGTGGTGCGCGCGTTCGGGAACGAGGGCTTCGAGGCGGAGCGTTTCGACGAAGGCAACGCGACCTTCAGGAAATCGCGCATCGAGTCGGTGTGGCATATAGGCGTCTTCAGCACCGGGGTCTCGTTCCTGTCTAACCTCGGCCTCGTCATAGTGCTGACAGCCGGGGGCTTCGCCGCGTTCAAGGGCGCGGTCAGCCTGGGTTCGTACGTCGCGTTCGCCCTGTACGTCTCGCGCTTCTTCCAGCCCATCGAGACGCTCGTCAGGTCCATGGAGATGTTCCAGGAGGGGGCGGCCGGCTTCCGCCGCTTCCTCGAGATACTCGATACCGAGCCGACGATTAGCGACGCTCCCGACGCCGTGGCGCTGGCGAGCGTCTGCGGCGACGTCGAGTTCTCCGGCGTGGGCTTCCGCTACGGCGAGGGCAAGGAGCGCGTCCTCGAGCGGGTCGACCTGAGCGTCGCGGCCGGCGAGACCGTCGCCATAGTCGGACCGTCCGGGGCCGGCAAGACGA
Source organism: Spirochaetota bacterium (assembly GCA_018816345.1). Lineage (GTDB taxonomy): Bacteria > Spirochaetota > Spirochaetia > Treponematales > UBA12059 > SZUA-370. Next base: position 3,369 of record JAHIWG010000148.1, read on the forward strand.
CGCTATGCTCCCTCATCCCGCGCTTCTACGACATCGAGGAAGGCTCCATCACCGTCGACGGGCTCGATATACGGCGGGCGACCATAGCCTCGCTCAGGCAGGCCGTGGGCCTCGTGCAGCAGGACGTGTTCCTCTTCTCCGGCAGCGTCAGGGAGAACATCGCCTACGGCCGGCTTGGAGCGTCGGACGCCGATATAGAGGCGGCCGCGAGGGACGCCAACGCGCTCGATTTCATCCAGGGCTTGCCTCAGGGCTTCGAGACGCTGGTAGGCGAGAGGGGCGTCAAGCTATCCGGCGGGCAGAAGCAGCGCATCGCCATAGCCCGCATGTTCCTCAAGAACCCTCCCATCCTCATACTGGACGAGGCGACCAGCTCCCTGGACACGATGAGCGAGCAAGCGATACGCGAGTCACTCGAACGCCTCTCCGCCGGCCGCACTACCTTCATCATAGCCCACCGCCTGGCGACCATCCGCCACGCCGAGCGCATCCTCGTCCTGACCGAGGACGGCATCGTGGAGCAGGGCCGCCACGACGACCTCGTCGCCTCCGGCGAGGTCTATAAGCGGCTCTACGACGCCCAGGTGGAGAGCCTCCTCGTCAGCTAGGGCCGGCCGTATCCCAGCGAGGCGGCGGCCTTGGATAGGGCGCCGACGCCCCTTACTATACGCTCGGGGCTCTCGGCGGCGAAGTTGAGCCTCAGGAAGGATCCCGCGTCCGGGTCGCCGGGGTCCGCGAAGCACGGCCTCCCGTCGAAGACGAGCACGCCCCTCCGTCTCGCGGCGTCCGCGAGGGCGGAGGAGTCCAGGCCGGCGGGCAGGCGGAGCCAGGCGAAGAGGCCTCCCGACGGCTTCTTGGCCTCGAAGCCGGGCAGGCAGTCGGCGATCGCTCCGAGCATCGCGTCCCTCCGCTCGGCGTAGCGCCTCCTAGAGCGCCTGATATGGGCCTCGTACCTGCCGACCGAGAGGATCCGCGCCAGCGCCTCCTGAGACAGCCTCGGGGCCGACATCGATAGGCAGTACTTGAGCTCGAGGAGGCGCTCGTAGGCGGGCCCCTTGGCGGCGATGAAGCCGACCCGGAGGCCCGGCGCCAGGAGCTTGGAGAACGTGGCCGAGTGCATGACGCCGGAGCCGCCCAAGGTATACAGCGAGGGAAGGTCCCGTCCCTCGTAGCGCAGGTCGCCGACGAAGTCGTCCTCTATGATAGGCGTATCGTAGCGCCCCGCCAGCTCGACTACCGCCCTCCGGCGCTCCGCGTCCATGCGCGCGCCTGAGGGATTCTGGAAATTCGGCATCGCGTAGATGAACGCCGCGCGGCCGTCGCGTAGCGCCGCGCGTAGGGGCTCGAGCCTCATGCCCCCGGAGTCCATGGATATTCCCCTCGGGGCGTAGCCGAGGCTCCTGAAGAGGCCGAGCGCCGAGGCGTAGCACGGCGACTCGACGATGGCCTCGCGACCCCGCCCGCGGAGCATTAACGCCGCGAGCCCGAGCGCCTCCTGCGACCCGGAGGTGACGAGTATCTCCTCCGGCGTCGCGTCCACCCCCCTGCTCGAGAGTACCCGGGCGACGAGCGTCCTGAAGGCCTGAACCCCGCGCGGATCGGCGTACCCGAGCGCCTTCGATCCCTCGCGCGATAAGGCGGAAGCCATCGCGGCCTTGAAGTCGGCGAGAGGGAAGAGCGAAGCGTCGCCTACCCCGGTCGCGAGGTCTACAGTCGCCTCGTCGCCGCCGCCGCCTATACCTAGGCCTATCTCTATGCCGGGGCGATCCGCTCCGACGAGCAGGGCGCGCTGCCAGCTTGGAAGCTCTTCCGCCGAAAGTAGTACCCTGCCGACCGCCTGCCTCCGGGCCACGAAGCTACCGCTACCAGCCCTCCGCTCAATGAGGCCGTCGGCCTCCATAGACGAGTAGGCGCTCTCGACGGTGATCCTCGAGACGCCTAGCTCGACGCTCAGGGGACGGGAGGCCGGCAGCCTCGAGCCCGGTTCCAGGAGGCCGGATTCTATCCTATGCCGGAGCGCCTGCTCGAGCTGCTTATAGAGGGGCGTCTCCCGCGAGTGGTCTAGCGCTATTTTCATGTGGTATTATAAAAATTAATATAAAGCGGCTATTCTAGCAAGGCCGGATAATTAGTACGCTTTCCTCGCGCCAATAGGCGGCGTGGAGGTTGTTATATGAGCCAGCGTGGATCAATATCGAGAGGCGGGCCGTTCGCGGTGGGAATACTGGCGGCGGCGATTCTATCGTTGACGAGCGTCCTGATAGTCGTGGCGTCGAAGCGCTACGGACTGCCGGCCCTGGTCATAGCCGTATGGAGGGACGCGTTCACCGCCGGGGTCCTCGCCGTCGTCCTCTCCGTCGTCGCGCCCGGCCTCGTACGGGCGGGCCTGTCCGAGCTACGGTATCTCGCCTTCTACGGCTTCGTGCTCGCCTGCTTCAACGTGCTATGGACTATCTCGGTGATCAGGAACGGCGCGGCCGCGGCGACGCTGCTGGTCTACGCCTCGGGAGGCTTCACGATACTGATCGAGCGGCTGGCTTCGGGGACGCGCGTCTCTCCGTCGAGGATTATCGCGGCCGCCCTCTCGTTCCTAGGGGCCGCGTTGCTTTCAGGGGCGATGGAACCCGGCGCCTGGAGGGCTAACGGGGCGGCCGTAGCCGTGGGCATTGGCTCCGCCCTGGCGTACGCCGCGTATAGCGTCGTCGGCAAGGGCGCCTCCAAGAGGGGGCTCTCTCCGTGGACGAGCGTCCTCTATAGCTTCGCCTTCGCCGCGATATTCCTGCTGGCGGCCCGCCGCCTACCGGCGAGCCTGCTCCCGGCGTCGGTGACGGGCCCGGGGCTGATAGGGCTGCCGGGCTCCCCGGCCGCCGCCTGGCTGGTGCTCCTCGTCCTCGCGGCGGGCCCGACCCTCGTCGGCTTCGGGCTCTACAACGTCACGCTGGCGGCACTGCCGGCGGGGACGGCGAACATACTCGTCTCCCTGGAACCCGTCTTCACCGCGGCGATCGCCCTGGCCTTCCTAGGGGAGCGCCTGGGAGCGGCGTCCCTGCTCGGCGCGGCCTGCGTGCTCGGCGCCGTAGCCGTCGCGTGCCTGGACGGCCGCGGGGCGGATCCGTCGTACCGTAGAGCGACTAGCGGCGCCTAGGAGGTTCAGAATACTAGATAAATACGGCCTATGATCGATAGTAACGATTCGATGCGGTATAGTAGGAATAGATAAAATGGCGACCAGTGATCGATGCCAATCGACTCAAGGGGGAAGCCATGAGACAGCGCATATCATACCGTCGTATCGTTCGCATATCGGCGCTCGCGGCGTCGATCCTCCTCGCGCCAACCTGCCGCGCTCCCCTCGAACCGAGCTGGCGAACCGCCGACATCGTCATGACGCTATACGTGCCTACGGCCGCGTCTTCCGTCGCGACCGTCCCCGGCGGCTCGGCGGCTAGGCTCCTCGACCCCGCTACCGCCTCGGTCCGCGTCATGCTGGAGCGCTCCGGCGCCTCCTTAGCCGAGGAGACGTTCGCCAGGTCCGACGCCGCCTCGACCATGACTATAACCATGGAGGACGTACCCGTCTCGACGGTACCGGTCGTCGTGAACGTCTCCTGCCTCGATTCCGGCGGCCAGATCCTGTCCGCGGGTTCGGCGGAGTTGCTCCTAGGGGCGTCCGGTAGCTATCCCCTTTCCCTCTCGCTCGCCCCGACCTCGCTCGCCGGCGCGACGATAGCCCTCGGATCGATCATGTCGTACGCCCAGGACGCGGGGCTCTCGGCTGCGGCCGGGACCTCGAAGCTATACAGGATCACCGCGACCGACGCGGCCGCCGACTGCGCCGTCTCGGTCGGATGGACTAACGGCACGGCTATCTTCTATGCCGCGGACGGCGCCATGAGCGCCAGGATAGCAGGCAGCCCCGAGCAGTGGACTATCGTTCCACTCGGCAGCGCGACCCCGGCCTTCGTGCTCTTTACCGCGCCCGCCTCCGCGGCCGCGGCGGCGACCCTCGTCGTCGAGAAGGCGGTCTTCGTCTCCCCGTTCGGGACCGGAAGCGGCACGAGGGCGGCCCCGCTTTCGGGGGCTACCCTCAATACTACATACTCCTCGTTCTCCGCCCCCGCGAGATTCATCCTGGCGGCCGGCGACTACCCGGGTAAATTCGACCTCTTGAACCGTATGAGCGTATACGGCGGCTTCAATTCCGACTTCACGACCCGTGACATCGCCGCGAACAAGACTAATATTACCGGATCATTCTCCACCGCCGCGACGCCGGACCACATCCTTCGGGTCAGCGGGCAGGCTTTCGTAGCGCTCGACGGGGTGACGGTGAGCCCGACCGGTACGACCGAGAACGGGACCCAGGTCGACTATTCCACGATCCGGGTAGCCGGTTCGGGCTTCCGCCTCTCGGGGTGCACCGTGTACTCGCCGAGCCAAGAGCTGGTTTTCAGCTTTACCGCCGCCGGTAATATATTCTCTTCCCTTTCGATAAGCGGGCAATACGCCGGCATGCCGATCATCGTGAACGGCAACAGCCTCGTCGGCGGCGGGACCACCTGGAACCTGGATTCAAACTCCGGCGGAAGTACGCTGGCCTCTAATATCCTATCCATCTCCAGCTCAAGCGCCGAGGTGCTCGTCACCGGCAACGTGATTGACGGCGGATGGGATGCCGATATCGGCGTGAACGGCAATAACGCCAGCGAGACGGCTAACGGCGTATATATCTCCGGCGCGACGCCCTGGGTCGTCGGTAATACCGTCGCTTCCGCCGGATGCGATACGATCGCGGGTTCGTTATACAATATTCGAGGAGTGATGGGAGCGCAGTCGCTCAATGGCTATGTAATGAACAACTTCATATTCGCCCTCGACGAGTATCAGGCCACGCAGGCCGAGACAGACCTGATCTACATGGCGGGCAGCACGAACCGGCTGAACCTCCTAGTCTGGAACTACCTGACGGTGCCGTACCAGTACCTCGCCTTCCCGGGGGTCAACAGCCTTTACGACGATACCATGGGCAACGTCCAGTCCGTCGCCGCGCTCAATGCGGTGTCGACGGCCGCCGGGGCCGCCTCCAACAACTCCGGCAACCCGGTCAATAGTCCGACGTACTCGGTGTACAAGGCGGCGCTAGACCAGATCATGGTCGATTTCGACGGCCCGCTGGACGACCGGTCCGACTATACGAAGCACGACTTCAGGCCGAGGGCGTCGGCGCCGCCTGAGATCCTCTCGGGCGGCCTCGACTTGTCGGTGCCCGGAAACATTCCCGCCGGCTTCCCCGCCGGCCTCGCGCCGTACCTCCTGTACGATCGCCTGGGCGATCCGAGGGCCCCCGGCTCGTGGTCGATGGGGGCCTGGCAATACGCGCCATGAAGCCTCGCGACCGTCGCTTCGCCGCTTCGCGCTCGGCGGCGCGGCGGCCGGGTAGCGCTAGGAGCGACGGCGTATGAACGTGCCCTCGTCTAGCTCCCTGAAGGCCTGGTCCAGCTCAGCCCTCGTATTCATGACTATGGGGCCGCCCCAGGCGATCGGTTCCCCGATGGGCGGCGCGTGGGCTATGACGAGACGGGCCCCGAGGGGGCCGGCAACCAGCCTTACCTCGTCGCCGTGCCCGAGCAGCACGCAGTCCCCGGCCCCGCGCGCGTCCGGGGAGCTTCCCGTCGAAGCGGCCCCCTCGAGCACGTAGAAGAACGCGGTCCTGCCGTACGGCGCGTCGAGCGTAATGGCGGCGCCAGGGTCGAGCGATACGTCGAGATACGAGGGGCTCCTCGCCACACCGACGACGGGGCCCCTGGCTCCGCCCCATTCCCCGGCTAGCACGCGGACAGAACCCGATCCGGTCGGCACGACTGGAACCTCGGCCGCGCTCGCTCCTCGGTAGGCCGGCTGGCGCATCTTCTCCTTGCCGGGAAGGTTGACCCATAGCTGGAGGCCGTGCACCCCGCGGGGCGACTCCTGCGGCATCTCCTCGTGTATGATGCCCGAGCCGGCGCTCATCCATTGCAGGTCCCCCGGGCCGATGAGCCCGCCCGAGCCGAGCGAGTCGCCGTGCCTTACCGAGCCTTCCAATAGGTACGTGACGGTCTCGATGCCCCGGTGAGGGTGCATGGGGAATCCCGGCAGGTAAAGAGCCGGGTCGTCCGAGCCGAACGCGTCCAGGAGCAGGAACGGGTCGAAGCGGCCGGCCTCGGCGTGGCCGAAGACGCGAAGGAGCCTGACCCCGGCGCCGTCGTAGGTCTCCTTGCCGCGTAACGTTAGTACAGCCTCGCGTATAGCCATAGCGCGCCTCCGATATATCCTCGAGTGTCGCGCATAGGCGGGCGTAATTCAACGGCGCGCCGGGAGGCATCCCTCGGGGGTATTGTCGCTATAGCGGGGAGAGAGGCTATACTGTCCCGGCAATGGGAATTCGACTAATCACCGATAGCGATATCGCGATGACTGATACGGCCGTAGCATTGGGCCGCTTCGACGGGCTCCACCAGGGGCATAGGGCCGTGCTGGCCGCTCTCGTCGGGCTACGGGCCAAGGGGCTCCTGCCCGTAGTCGCCCGAGTCGAGAGCGATGGCCCTTCCCTGTATACATACGAGGAGTCCGCCGAGCTCTTCGCCTCCCTCGGCGTCGAGGCTCTTGCTTCGCTATCGCCGGCGACCGTCGCCGACCCGCGCTTCGCGGAGCGCATCCTAGCCGGCCGCCTCGGCGCGCGCGCCCTCGCCTGCGGCCCGCTAGGCCTCCTCGGCCGGGAGCGCCTCAGCGGCGAGGGTAGGCGGCTCGGCCTCGCGATAGAG
>JAHIWG010000149.1 GCA_018816345.1 Spirochaetota bacterium
CGCAGGGCCTTCATGCACGCGTCGTGGCAAGAGCGCGCGAGGGCCCGGTCGCGCGCCCACCCTGCGTCGCTCGGGTCCGCCGGGGCGGGGAACCACGGCTCCTCGGCGTAGGGCCAGTCGGGCGCCGGCCCCCCGAGGTCGATCGCCACGATGCGCTTGCACTTGGCGACGTGCAGGGCCACGGACCAGGCGCTGTAGCCTTCCCAGGTGGCCTCGCTCGCCGCCTCCGAGGCGGACAGCGAGTCTAGCGTCGGCATGAGGGCGCGGGCGTTCCAGGACTTTCCGTCGAATTCGGCGTCCATCGCATCGAAGAACGGGTCTAGAAGGCTGGGCATGTTCGGCTCCGGTAGTTCGGGATATCGCGTAGTATCGACGGGACTCCTTCGCCTGTAAAGCGCGAGATTCACGAGTGTATTGATTTTTTATTCCTTGTAATTTTCACGCCCCTTTTACTATACTGCCGCCGTTCGGTCTTGATTCTATCTATAGTAATTCTACCGAACCACGGGGGCCATATGGGACGGAGCGTCGTAGGGAGGATTCTCGAGTCGCATCTGCTGGACGGGCGGCTCGATCGGCCGGGCGAGATAGGCGTGAGGATAGACCAGACGCTGACCCAGGACGCGACGGGCACCATGGCCTATCTCCAGTTCGAGGCCATGGGGAAGGCAGGGATAGAGACGGATCTATCGGTCTCCTATATAGACCACAATACGGCCCAGATCGGCTTCGAGAACGCCGACGATCATCGCTACCTGCAGTCGGTCGCCGCGCGGTACGGCGTCGTCCTATCGAGGGCGGGGAACGGCATCTGCCACCAGGTGCACCTGGAGCGCTTCGGTAAGCCCGGGACGACCCTTCTGGGCAGCGACAGCCATACGCCCACGGGCGGAGGCCTCGGCCAGCTGGCTATAGGGGCCGGCGGCCTCGACGTGGCGGTCGCGATGGGCGGAGGGGCGTTCTACCTGCCTTCCCCGGAAATAATCCTCGTCCGTCTCTCGGGCCGGCTCCGCGGCTGGGCGGGCGCCAAGGACCTTGCCCTCCTCATGCTGTCGATCCTCGGCACCAAAGGCAACGTCGGCGCCATACTCGAGTACGGCGGGCCGGGCGTCGCGACGCTGTCGGTGCCGGAGCGGGCGACCGTAGCCAATATGGGCGCGGAAATAGGGGTCAGCTCGTCGGTCTTCCCCTCGGACGAGGCCACGCGCCGCTTCCTCCGCGCCCAGGGCCGGGAGGCGGACTGGACGGCATTGGAGGCCGAGCCGGGAGCCGAGTACTCCAGGATAATCGACGTCGACCTGGGCGCGGTCGAGCCTATGGCGGCCTGCCCGCATAGCCCGGGCAACGTGAGGCCGCTCCGGGAGCTCTCCGGTCTCCGCGTCGATCAGGTATGCATAGGCTCGTGCACGAACTCGTCGCTCAGGGATATGCGCTCGGTGGCTACCATACTCGGGGGTAAGACGGTCAGCCCCGGCGTCTCCCTCGGGATAGCCCCGGGCTCGAGGCAGGTACTCCGGGCCCTGGCCGCGGACGGATCGCTCGCCGCGATGGTCGGCTCGGGCGCCCGCGTCCTCGAGAGCGCCTGCGGCTTCTGCATCGGAAGCGGCTTCTCGCCGGGTAGCCGGGCCGTATCGCTCCGCACCTCCAACCGCAACTTCGAGGGCCGGAGCGGGACGGCCGACGCCGAGGTCTACCTGGTCGGCCCCGAGGCCGCCGCCGTCGCCGCGCTCAGAGGAGAAGTGACCGACCTCGGCTCGATAGGACCCGCCAGGCCCGCTATCCCCGAGGCGGGAACCTACGAAGTCGACGACTCGATGCTCGTCTTCGCGGCCCCCGATCCTTCGGCCGAAGTGCTCCGGGGACCGAATATAGGCGAGCCGCCGCGCAACGGGCCGTTCCCGGAATCGCTCTCGGGCGAGCTGGCCATCAAGGTCGGCGACAAGGTCACGACCGACCACATCATGCCCGCCGGAGCCAGGCTCAAGTACCGCTCCAACGTGCCGGCCTACGCGGCGTTCGTCTTCGAGGGCCTGGATCCGCTCTTCGCGACTCGCTGCGGCGCGCTGAGGGACTCGGGAAGGCACGGCGTGATCGTGGCGGGCGAGTCGTACGGCCAGGGCTCCAGCCGCGAGCACGCCGCGCTCTGCCCCATGTACCTCGGCGTCAAGGCGGTGCTCGCCAGGTCGTTCGAGCGCATACACGCGGCCAACCTCGTCAACTTCGGCATCGCGCCCCTGGTATTCTCCGACCCCGCCGACTACGAGGCCGTCGCCCGGGGAGACGCCGTCGAGGCGCCCGGCCTCAAGGCGGCAATAGCGGCTGGATCGCCGCTCCGCGTCACGATAGGGAGCAGGACGATCGAGTGCGCCCTCGAGCTGTCCGCGCGCCAGCGGGCGATACTGCTCGCGGGCGGCCTCTTGAACAGCGCTAACGCGTAGGGAGGGACTTAGCATGCATACGGTAGTAATGATACCCGGCGACGGGATAGGGCCGGAGGTAAGCCGGGCGGCCAGGCGCATCGTCGACGCGACGGGGGTCCCGATCGAGTGGGTCGTCGAGGAAGCGGGCGCGCATATGCTCGAGCGGACCGGCGCCCTGGTGCCCGAGTCCGCGTACCGGGCCATCGAGACGCACCGCGTCGCCCTCAAGGGCCCCATCACGACGCCCATCGGGAGCGGGTTCAAGAGCGTCAACGTGTCGCTGAGGCAGAAGTACGGGCTGTACGCCAATATCCGCCCCGTGCGCTCTATCGGAGGGCGCGGCGCGGGCGTCGACCTGGTGATATTCCGCGAGAACACCGAGGACCTGTACGCCGGCCGCGAGATACGCGTCTCGGACGACGAGGCGCACGCCGTCAAGGTCATAACCAGGGGCGCCAGCGAGCGCATAGCCGCGGCCGCCTTCGCGTACGCCGAGGCGGCCGGCCGGAAGACCGTGACAGCTGTCCACAAGGCGAACATCATGAAGCTGACCGACGGGCTCTTCCTCGAGGCCTTCAGGAAGGTCGCGGCGTCCTATCCCGGGATCAGGGCCCAGGAGGTCATAGTGGACAATATGTGCATGCAGCTGGTAATGCGGCCGGCCGCCTTCGACGTTATTGTGACCGAGAACCTCTACGGCGACATACTCTCCGACCTGGCCGCGGGGCTGGTCGGCGGGCTGGGCCTCGTGCCGGGGGCCAACGTGGGCGAGCGCTACGCCGTCTTCGAGGCCGTCCACGGCAGCGCCCCGGACATCGCCGGCAAGGGCATAGCCAACCCCGTAGCCATCACCCTGAGCGCCGCGATGATGCTCGACCACCTGGGCGAGCGCGCGGCCGCCGAAGCCGTCAGGAAGGCGGTAGAGTCCGCGGTCGCGGACGGGAGCGTCGCCACGCCGGACCTCGGCGGATCGGGCGACACGGAGGGCATGACCGATGCCATCATCGCGGCGATGCGCTGATCCCGGGCCGGCGGCCGCCGGAGCGGACGCGGCGGCCCGCGCGGAAGCTGCGGCGCGGGACTCTCTGACCGTCGTCGATAACAGGACCGGCCTGCGCTACGAGCTGCCTATCGTCTCGGGGACCGTCCCGACCGCCGACCTAAGGCGAATAAGGACCGGCCCCGACGATTTCGGCCTGATGGCTTACGATCCGGGCCTGGCCAATACGGCAGCCGTCAGGAGCTCCATCACGTACGTCGACGGCGAGCGCGGCGTGCTCCGCTACCGGGGCTATCCTATCGAGGAGCTGGCGGAACGGGCTAACTACCTCGAGACCGCCTACCTCGTCATTTTCGGCGAGCTGCCTGGCGCGGCCGAGCTGGCCCAGTGGTCCGACGCCATCAAGCGCCACTCCATGGTACACACCAATATACAGCGACTCATCGAGACGTTCCGCTACGACGCCCATCCGATGAGCGTTTTCATTAGCGCGGTGGCCTCCCTGGCCACGCTCTACCCCGACTCCCGCGACGTCGCCGACCCGGCCAACAGGCGGCTCCAGGTCGAGCGCATGGTCGCCAAGGCGGGCACGATAGCCGCCTTCACCTACCGGCACAACCAGGGCTGGCCCATTAATTACCCCGACGACGGCCTCGACTACATAGGCAACTTCCTCAGGATGATGTTCCGCATGACGGAGGTCGACTACGCGCCGCACCCCGCGCTCGTCCGCGCCCTCAACGTACTGTTCCTACTGCACGCCGACCACGAGCAGAACTGCTCTACCACCGTGATGCGGGCCATAGGCTCGAGCCGGGCGGACCCTTACTCGGCGCTCGCCGGCGCCGCAGCCGCCCTCTACGGCCCCCTGCACGGCGCCGCCAACGAGGCCGTGCTACGGATGCTGGAAGGCATAGGGAGGCCGGAGAACGTCGCCGGCTTCGTGGAGCGGGTGAAGCGCGGCGAGTGCCGCCTCATGGGCTTCGGGCACCGGGTCTATAAGAACTACGACCCCCGCTGCCGGATCATCAAGAGGATAGCGGGTGAGGTCTTCGAGGCTACGGGCACGACGCCCCTCCTCGACGTGGCGCTGGAGCTGGAGCGGATAGCCCTCGACGACGAGTACTTCATATCGCGCAGGCTCTACCCCAACGTAGATTTCTACTCGGGCCTCATCTACCGCGCCATGAGGCTGCCCGCCTCCATGTTCACGGTGCTATTCGCGGTCCCCCGGACCTGCGGATGGGTCGCCCATTGGCTGGAGATGCTCACCGACGAGGAGCAGCGCCTCGTGCGCCCGAGGCAGATCTACGAGGGCGCGGAGCTGCGCCATTGCCTGCCTGGGGAGTGAACGGCTTTTTTTCCCCCCGACCAGGCGATTTCGATCGTATACTGGACGGCGCAGCGGGGGGCAAGAGCATGAGCGCGATACGGAACGAGGCATCTAAGAACGGCTTCCTACTGAGGTCGATACGAGAGCTGCTGGAGCATCGGGCCCTCTGGCTCTACCTCCTCCGCGACGAGGCCCGGGCCCGCGGGCTCGAATGGGAACCCTTCGCGAACGCGGCCATCATGCGCTGCGGACTATACCAGGGAGCGAGGCTCGTGGGAAAAGGCGGGACTAAAAGCCTAAAAGGCCTCAAGAGGACCCTATTCACCCTTCCGGCCCGGGCGGTCTTCGAGATGAAGATACGGAAGAGCACCGATGACGAGCTATCCATCGACTTTAGCTACTGCCCCCTCGTCAAGGCTTGGCAAAAGCAAGGCGCGAGCGACGAGGACATAGGCGCGCTATGCGACGTCGCCATGCGAGGCGACCAGGGGATCGGCGAGGCCTACGGCTGCCGGCTAGACCTGCCTAAGTCCATCGCCAAGGGCGACTCCGTCTGCGAGCTGCGCTACCGTCGCCTGGACTAGCGCCGCCATGCCGATGAATAACGACGAGGCGCTGTCGGGAGCGGCCCTCGTCAAGGAGACGGCACGCCTCATCCGCCTCGCGCGCTCCCATTGGGACGCCCACGAGAACGGCGCCTGCAGGAAGGAACGGGAACGCGCCCTCGCCCTGTACGCGAGGCTGTCGCCCGAGCAGAAGAGGGAGATCCCGCAGGCGCTGCTCGTCTGGCTCAGGTACCGGAGCGAGAAGTACTTCGGCGAGGGCCGCACGAAGCCGAGAAAAAAATAACGCTGACGCGCCCGGCAATGTGCGCTATACTACTCGTAACATCATGTAGCCGCTTCTCGCACATCGTAATTGAGCGAGGCGCATATGGTAAGAGTCAATTCGCTATCCGCTTCCTTGGTCATCCTCCTTACATCGCTACGCGTCGTCTCGGGGCAAGCGGCCTCAGGCTTCTCGCTCACCGTCGACCCCGCCCTCCTCGTGCCGCTCCCGGGAAGCCTGAGCGAGTCGCGGTATTCGCTCGGGGCGATGGCGTCCATAGGCGCGGACTGGATACCGGCCGGGCTGCCGTTCATGTCGCTCGAGGGCGCGGTAGATTACTCCCTCGTGCCGTACGCGAGGGATATGAGCCTGCAGGCGATAGGCGCCAGCGCCGGCCTCGGCCTCAGGCTCAACCTCACGAGGACGCTCTCGCTCGGGACAGCCGGGCGGGGAGGCCTCGCCTACGGGATGCTCGGCGAGGCCGGGGCGCTCACGCCGTACGCCGTCGCCGGGATAGACGCGTCGCTGTACCTCTCCCCCAGCTTCCGCGTTAGCCTCGGCGGCTCCTACGTCCATCAGTTCGCCGCCTCCGGGCCCCTCTACCAGGGCCTCGGCGCGAGCCTGACGGCCGGCTTCAACTTCTCGCGGATGGATACGCGCCCGCGGCTGCGCGCCGTCGACCTGGCCGTCTTCCCCGTCTTCCCCGTCTTCTACAAGCATTACGATACCAACCCCGTCGGCCGCGTCACTATCGTCAACGACGAGGGCGGCTCGATCCGCGGCGTCGCCGTCTCCCTCTTCTCGCCGCAGTACATGGACGCGCCCAAGCTGTGCGCGTCGCTGCCGTCCATGGCCAGGGGCGAGAAACGGACGGTCGATCTATACGCGCTCTTCTCCCGCCAGATCCTATCGACGCTGGAGCCGACCAAGGCCCAGTTCCAGCTCGCCGTCGAGTACGAGTACGACGGCGTGCGGAAGGAGGCGAAGGCGGCCGAGAGCGCGATCGTCAACCATCGTAACGCGTCGACCTGGGACGACGACCGCAAGGCCGCCGCCTTCGTCACCGTCAACGACCCCGCGGTGATGCGCTTCGCCAAGGCCTCGGCCGGCATGGCCAGGGGCTCCGGGTACCAGACCATCGACGTCAGCCTGCGCCAGGCGCTCGGCGTCTTCGAGAGCCTCAGGCTCCACGGCGTCTCGTACGTCCCCGACGCGGCGGTCCCCTACTCGAAGACCTCCGCCGACGAGCTCGCTGTGGATTACCTGCAATTCCCCGCGCAGACCCTCGAGTTCGGCGCCGGCGACTGCGACGACATGGCCATACTGTTCGCGTCGCTCCTCGAGGCGGGCGGCGTCGAAAGCGCGTTCATAACCGTGCCCGGCCATATCTACGCCGCGTTCGCGCTCGGCATGGGGCCGAGCCAGGGAAAGTCATTCTTCTCCAACTACGGCGACGTCATCGAGCAGGGCGGGAAGCTCTGGCTGCCCGTGGAGGTGACGATACTCGGTGAGGGCTTCATGCGCGCCTGGCAGATAGGCGCGAGGCAATGGCGGGACGCCGCGGCGAAGGGCCAGGCCGCGCTCTATCCCGTCCGTGACGCGTGGCGCTATACGAGCCTGTGGCCGTAGTCGGGCAAGAATCGTCTATCGTCCCGCCCAAGCCAGAGGCTCTCCTCGAGCGATACGGGGCGAGCATGGACGCGCTCGTGGCCCGAGAGATGGCGGCGTTCGAAGGCCAGGCGAAACAGGCCGCGTCGGCGGCCCAGGGAACCGACCCGGCCCCCCTGAACCGGCTCGGGGTCGTCTACGCGCGCTTCAGCCGATTGAACGAGGCGGAGAAGGCCTTCGCGGGCAGCGCGAAGATCAGGCCCAACGCCCCCGCCTACATCAACCTCGGCAACGTCTACCTCATAAAGGGCGACTACGGCAAGGCGCTCGACGCCTTCAAGAAGGCCTCCGCCGCCTCGCCGAGGAGCGTCGCGGCGCTCGCCGGGGCCGCCCTGGCAGCCTTCGAGCTAGAGGACAAGGCGGCCGCGGCGGCCTTCCTAGCCGAGCTCGCGAGGATAGACGAGGCCGCGGCCGGTCGCTACGCCTACCTCTCGTCCGACTCCGGCTCTCGGGCCGCCTCGAGCTCCGCGGCTAACGCCGTGGCTTGGGAGGAATGAACATGATCCGTAAGAGCGCTATACCGGGACCGGGAGCCGTCCGCGTCCGCCTCGCCGTCGGCCTCCTCGCCTGCGCCGTCGTCGCGCCCTTCGTCGCCGGCCTCTGCGCCTCGTGCTCGGACGCCCTCTTCGAGGAGATGGCCAGGATAGTCCGCGCCGCCAACGAGCCGGCAGTCAGCCCGGCTAGCGGCTCGACGATAACCGCCCACGAGGCCATCGCCGTCGCCTTCCCCGCCGCCATGCTCCCCGGTTCCGTCGCCCTCGGGGGCGACCTCGGCCCTTCCTTCGAGGGCGCCGCGTGGTCGACGGACGGCAAGACGCTCGTACTGAACCCCGGGTACCTCGCGGCCTGGACGGCCGGCGACGGCAAGTCGCTCTCTATAACGGTCTCCGAGGACGGCCAGACGGCCAGCTACTCGTTCAGCTTCACTATCTTCGAGGGCGTGTGCGTTAGCGGCCCGGCCAACTCTGTTAACCCGGGCGCCGCGGGCAATCCCGGCACGCGGCTCAAGCCCCTCGATATAGTGCAGGCGGGAATAGACCGGGCGCGGGTAACATACCCTTCCGGCTCCGTAAGCGTCAGGATAGCCGGGGGCCGCTACGCCTCCGCCCTCGCGGACGATTTTTCCGCCATAGCCGCGATGCGGGAGGGAGTATCGCTCTATGGCGGCTACTCGCCCGATTTCTCCGTACGGGACCTCGTCACCTACGAGACTAAGCTCGACGACGAGCGATCGGCCGGCGGAAGCGACGGTGACCCGCTACGCTGCGTCGAGTTCGGGACGGGCATAAGCTCGGTTACCGTATTCGACGGGTTCACCGTCTACGCGCCGACGGGAGGCTATAACGCGGCTATCTTCATTACGGACTCGTCGCCGTCGATAGCGAACTGCGTGGTCGCGGGGAAAGGCCGGGACGCAACCTCGACGCCGACGACGATCAGCGGTATAGAGGTACTGAGCGGGTCTCCCGTTATAGAGGATTGCACTATCTTCAAGACCTGGGACTGGACGGGCGGGAATACGATCGCGGCTAACTCATACGGCGTCTATTCATGGAATCCGTCAGAGGTCACTATTCAGGACAACGTCATATCGGGCGGATACGGGGCGAACACGTACGGCGTCTACTCGTCCGGAGCGGGAGATACCGTAACGCGGAACGCCATCGTCGCGGGCTCGGTAGGTAGTAGCACGACGGGTTCGTCCCACGGGATCTGTTGCGACACCGCCCCGACTATCGTCTCCGACAACAGTATCGACTCCAGCTCGGCCGACGCCGCCCGAAAGGCGTACAGCTCCTATGGCGTTTTCATCCTTGGGCCGTCGCCGGTGCGGATCGCGGGGAACACCATACGATGCTCGGTCAACGTCAACGGCGGAAAATCTTTCGCGATCTATGAGAACAACACCGCGAGCGACCCGGCGGCCGTAGGCTCCAATAAATTCTCGTCGTACTTCGGAGAGACCGGGGCGACGAACCGCGGATACTACTGGGACGACAACAGCGCAGAGATCGACGACTTGAGTACGAACGTCACGCTATCAGGGGCGGTCACCGCGACCCTGGCCTCGTTCGGCAATACCGTCTTCACGGAATAATCAGGTAATTCTCGTCATCGGAGGAAAAAGCCATGGCCAATTACGGAGAGAGTCTCGCCCTGCCGACGCTACGGAAGGGCTGGGGCACCAACGTGCTCGTACCGTTCGCCAACTACTCGGGCAGGCACATGCTCGTCTCCTTCATAGAGTTCGACGACGGCTGGGACAGGCTCCGCGCCCTCAAGAGGATGTACGAGGACGACGACGCCGCGTTCGGCTACGCGTCCTTGCTCGGGTCGGTGAGCGTCGCCTCGGTGATATTCAGGTACGGCGGGACGCTCGACCGTACCGCCGTCTACGACAAGATCGACGGGGACGCTGAACTCGCCGCCCTCGGGGACAACGCCGACTTCCTGGTCCTCGTCGATCCCGACTGGAACGCGGCGGCGCCCAATGAGTCCTGCGCCAAGGCTAATAGCGGCGATTTCCTCGGGACCTTGGCCGCCGGCACGGAGCATTTCCATTGGTCGTATATCGTAGGCAAGAGCGGACAAACCGTCGGGAACGCCAATCCCGTGTTCGATAAGTACCAGTATAGGACCTCGGGCGCGGGGGCGCCGACGTCCTTCGACATGATAGCGCTCGAGGACGGAGGCCGGCTCGTCACGTCGGTCGACGAGGCCACCGAGGCCGTCACCCTCGAGGATCCGCCGGCGACGCCGCTGGCCTTTTCGAGCGACCTTGCTATGAATTCTCGGCTCTTCGAGATTCGCAGGCTTAAGAACCTCGTAGCGGTTCCTCGCGTACTATGCGGCGACCCTGCCGAGGGCGCGCTCGTCAACGAGCTGGCGGACATATCGTCCGCGAAGCTTTATTTCTCCAAGCCTATGAACCATATCGAGGCGTCGACGAACGCGCTCTATTCCGTAAGCGGAGGAGGCTCGGGCGACCCTCCTCTCGAGATATCGGGCAATCCGCAGTATGAGCAGCTCGGCAACGCCCGGAATCGCGTTCAAATAACGATAGACGGGACAATAACCGATACGAACGCGGACGCCGACATACTCGTATCCGCCGGGAACATACACGACACCTACGGCGTCGCTCCCGCTACGACGCCGATGGAGAAGCGGATCAAGTACGTCGTCGACGTCACGCCCCCCCGCGTGCTCGGGGTCGGGTCGGACAAGGACGAGGCGGCCTATACGACGGGAGAGATCATCGACCTCCGGGTCCGATTCAGCGAGGTCGTCACGGTGACGGGTTCTCCGCGATTGGAACTGGAGCTAGGCGCCGCAACAGCCGTCTATGCCGGTTACGTGAGCGGATCGGGCGGCGATACGCTGATATTCAGGTACGAGGTCGGCGCGGGCCATAATAGCGCGGATCTCGACTACAAGGCGACCGACTCCCTGACACTGAACGGCGGCTCGATTCGCGACGCGGCTGGCAACGCAGCCGCCCTCGGGCTCGCCGAGCCGGGGGACCCCGGCTCGCTGTCGGCGGCCAAGACGATAGTCATAGACACCGTAGCGCCGGCGGCGCCCGCCCCTTCGACCGACACGCCGACGGGGGACGACCCGCCGACCTGGAGCTGGGACGCCGTCGACGGCGCCGTCGCGTACCGCGCCAGGGTGGATAGCGACGACGACGAGGACTGGGTAGACCTGGGCGCCGAGACGAGCTACGCCCCGGACGACGCCCTCGGCGACGGCGAGCATACCGTCGAGGTCCAGGCCGCCGACGAGGCGGGCAACTGGTCGGGATCCGGCGGCCACACCGTCGTCATAGATACCGTAGCCCCGGCGGCGCCCGCCCCGTCGGCCGACTCGCCGACGAGGGACGACAAACC
>JAHIWG010000150.1 GCA_018816345.1 Spirochaetota bacterium
AGGATAGAGATAGACATACCCGGCAAGCGCCTGGAGCTGCTCGTAGACCCGGAGGAACTCGATCGCCGCAGGGCCGAATGGAAGCCCTACGTCCAGCCCGTGGACAGTCCCTTCCTGAATCGCTACCGCAGGATGGTGACGTCCGGATCGACGGGGGCCGTACTGGAGGACTAGGCCCCGCGCTGACGGCCTAGGCCTTCTGGAGAGCCTTGACCATCAGCCCCATGAGCCGTTCGCAGTCCTCGTCGTCGGTATGGTAGCCGCCGTTATCGGTAGCCTGGCGCACCACGACGGTGCCGTAATCCGCGTCTCCGCCGGGCTCGACCTCGAAGCCGCGGGCGCGCATCGTCTTGAATCGCTCGTAGGCGGGGCCGCCCCTGCCCTTGGTCAGCACGACGGCGTACATGTACGGCACGTTCCCGTTGGCTCCCTTGTTGATCGAGGCCTGGAACTGCACGCCGACCAGGTCCTCCGGCTTGCGCCGCGGCTCGAGCATCAGGCGCAGGTCCTCCGGCACGTCGCGGCCCTGCTCGTCCTCGTCGAAGCGCAGGTACGGCGTCAGGACGAAGCCGTCCGGACGGGGAACGCCCATCGCCGACAGGAAGCGCGACAGCTTCATATTGAACTCGTACGGCACGTGGGCGACTACGCGGCCGAAGAACAGCCCGGGCACGGCGAACATCGCGAGGTCGAACAGGGCCAGGCTCAGGCGCGGCGAGCCGTACGAGGAGAATAGCGACGCCGCGAGGGCGAGCGCCAGCGCGAAGCCCTTGAGCACGGCCGGTCCCGCGAGCGAGGCTCGTAGCTTCTGCGAGCGCGCGAGGTTATCGGCGACCCGCGCTATCTCCCCGTCGGTGACGGCCCTCCATTCCTCGAGCCCCTTATCCTTGGGCTTGTTGGTCGCCGGGGAGAGCGAGAGGAAGTACCAGGCCGCGATGACGGCGGGAAGGCCGAGGAGCCTGGAGCCCAGCGCTACCTGGAGGACGACGGCCAGCGCGTACAGTATCCCGGCTATGACGAGCCTCGAACCGAGGCCGAGCTTGAAATGCCTGAACCTATCTACCATCGCAGGGCCTCCTTGCAGCCGCGCAGCTCGTCGTAGCCGGCGTAGCGCCAATAGAGCGGGCAGGCCGACTGGCACGCCGCGAACGAGGAACAGGCGGCGCACGAATCGGGAGCGTATCGTTTCTTCTTGAACCAGGCGGCCCCGTCGGAGAACCAGACCTTAGAGAAGCCGTCAGACAGGAGGTTTCCCACGGGCTCAGGCCACGACGAGCACGGGAGGACGTCGCCGCGGGGCGAGACCGACAGGAGCCCGTCGCAGGCCGCGCAGCTCTTGTTGCCGAGGCCCCTCGCGATGGGATTGTAGAGGCACATAGGCACGGGCGAGTACCAGAAGAAGTCGACGCCCGCCTCGTGGGCCCTCCTGCGCGCCTCGTCCACGAAGGCGCCGGCCTCGGCGTAGGGGAAGAACAGCCCCGAGGCGGTCGCGCCCGCGCCCGTCGGTATGAAGAGGTTCATGGACATGCGCTTCACGCCGAGCGAGGCGACGAAGCGCGGCATGCCCAGGAGAGCGTCGCGGTTGGCCCGCGTCAGGGTGGAGTTAGTCTGCACCGATATGCCCGCCGCGACCATGGACCTGATTCCCGCGACGCTATCCTCGAAGGCGCCCGCCGCTCCGCACAGATCGTCATGGAGGGCCGCCGCCGGGGCCTCGAGGCTGACCTGGGCCGTCGCGAGGCCGGAAGCGTACAGGGACTCGGCGCGGGAGGGGTCGGCGAGCCTTCCGTTGGTCACGAGGTTGACCCTGAGCCCGCGGGATACGGCGTAGGCGGCCAGTTCCTCCACGTCGGGCCTCAGGAGCGGCTCGCCCCCGGTGAAGGAGAAGAACGGTATCTTGGCCTCGTCCTTGAAGACGTCTATGACGCGTTTCCAGCCCTCCGTATCGAGCTCGTCCGCCTCGCCGGGCGAAGCCGAGGCCAGGCCCTCTCCTCCGTCGCCGCAGCCGGCGTAGCAGAAGCGGCAGCGGTTATTGCAGCGGTACGTCAGCGCTATCTCGCCGAGCACGGGCAGGCGCGTGAAATCGAAGCCGTACGCAACGCGTTCCAGTGATACGGGCCGCCCCTCGTAGGCCGCCTTGAGCGACAGGAAGAAGCCTTCGACCTCGCGGGCGCGCTCCTCCGAGAAGCCCGGTATGTCCTCTAGCCGCCCCCCCTTGCCGACGTGGTCGAGGAGGTCGACCCCGGTCCGATTGGTCTTGTAGACGAGGTTGGGAGGCAGGATGACTACCTCGTCCTCCGCCCTGGCGTACGCATAGGGCGAGAGGCTCTTCCAGAAGCCGTAGACCCAATCGAGGCTCGATCCGCTCAATGGGAGCTCCCGGAGACGCAGGCCGAGTGGCACGCGCTATGGCAGGCCGAGTGGCACGCGCTATGGCAAGCCGAGTGGCAGGCGTCGTGGCACGCGTTGTGGCAGGCGGAGTGGCAGGCGTCGACCGTGCCGACGTTAGCCGGCGTGAAGCAGCCGGAGTAGCAGACGGCCGAGCGCATGAAGTCCGCGTAACCCGCCGACATGCCCTCCGGGAGCCTTAAGCCGGCCATATAGGCGGGACGGCTCGAGAGTATCGCGTAGCTGCGCCAATACGTCCAGGACCTGTTGGCGCGGTAGTACTCCAGGCGCTCCCGCTCGTCCCAGCCGTCGACCTCGTCGGCCTTGGCCTGGGCCTCGAGTATCTTACCGCGGTAGAAGGCCTTGGTCGCCTCGAGGTCGCAGTCCCATATCTTCTCCTGGAGCCGCTTGATGGCTTCCTCGAAGAAATCGGCGAGCAATCCCGGCAGGACATCTCCGTTAGCGTCGAAAGACGCCAGGAAACGCTCCTCGATGTCGTCGCGGGCCTTACGCTCGGCTAGGAAGCGGATGCGGAGCGGATCCTCGCGCTCGAGGGCGACGAGCCCCTGCGCGGACAGGCCGTCCACCATTATAGACGCTATCCTCGGCAGCGCGAGCTCCAGGAGCAGGGCCGCCTCCACGGGGTGCAGGTCCTCGGGGACCTTGCCGGGAACCTGGTAGCTGCCCGCGAAGAGCTTAGGCGGGGTCCACGCGTCCCCGGCCCAGGCTATGCTCGCGACCAGCTCAGCCCGCTTAGCGTGCGTCAGCGCGCGCCTGCGATAGAGGAGCAAGGTCGCGGCTATGAGGGCCGCGAAGACGGCAAAGGCCGCCGCC
>JAHIWG010000151.1 GCA_018816345.1 Spirochaetota bacterium
GCCCGCCGAGCCGGAACGCGGCCTCGAGCCGCCGTCTCAACCATCGTCGCAACCGCTATCGCAGGCTGCGGCCCGTAAGAAGAAACGTAGCTGAGTCGAGGCTCGCAATACAATGCCGCGAACGCGTCTGGGCCGCCTAGCGCCGATCGTAATCCTAGTCGTCTCCGCGTCCGCGCCCCTCGCCGTATGCGCCCAGGGCGCCGACGCGAAGGCCGCGTATCAGCTCTTGCGGCCGAAGGCGGGTAGCGACGGCTTCCTGCCATCCTTTTCCGCCGAGTCCGCGAGGCTTCCTTCGATAGACGACGCGGCCTGGCTGGCGGGCGCGCTCGCGGCCGATGCTAAGGACGCCTCTCAGCGAAAGTTCCTGCTGGCCGAGCGAGGGTCGCTGCTCGAGCTGCTCGGGCGGTATTCTGACGCCGCGGCGGCTTGGGAATCCGCGGCTACGGCGGTTCCCGGCGTCGCCGACGCGCCGTGCCTCCTCTCGGCGGCGGCGTGCCGGCTCGTAGCCGGAGAGGCCGAGGCCGCGGCTGGCCTGGCAACGGCCGTAGCCTTCTCGTCGCCCGATCCGTACACAGCGAAGCTCGCCGCCCTCGTCTCCGGCTGGGCCTCCTTGGCCCGCGGCGATAGGGACGCGGCGTCTCTGGCCGCCAAGGCGGCCGCCTCGGATCCCGATCCGCGCGTATCCGTGCCGGCGCTGCTCCTCGGTCGGGCGTCGTCGCGGGACGACGAGCTGGCCGGCTAC
Organism: Spirochaetota bacterium; assembly: GCA_018816345.1. Lineage (GTDB taxonomy): Bacteria > Spirochaetota > Spirochaetia > Treponematales > UBA12059 > SZUA-370. The sequence goes on from JAHIWG010000151.1 coordinate 743, forward strand.
GAGAAGCGGCTAGAAGCGCTTCGTTCCAGGCCGGAGGCGACGAGCTCCGTCCCTCTCCTCCTCGTGATAGGATCGACGGCTCGCGGAGCCCAAGTCGAGGACGTCCCGTCGCCGCCGGCCGCCGCGAGCGCGGCCCCGGTTTCTCCGCCGGCCCCTGGGCAGGGCGGGGACGCTGGCTATTATCAAGTCGGCGCGTTCAAGGACGAGGAGAACGCCGCCGCGCTCGTGAAGAAGCTGGAGAGCCTCGGCCTGAGGGTCCTATCGAAGCGCAGGGGCGCCTCCGGCCTATTCGTGGTGTACGTCGAGGCGGGCCCCGACGCCGCCAAGACGGTCCTCGTCCTCAAGGACGCGGGGTACGAGGCCTGGGCGATAGACGGAAAGCCGTGAGGCCCGGGAACCTAGCGCTCGGAATAGGAGATGGGCGGGTTCTGGATCGGTTCCGGCCCGAGGATGCCTATCTTGGCTTCCTGGAGCGTAAGCGTCCTCACTACCTTTCCGTCGGCTTTCTTCTTGGTTCCGACGGTCACTATCCATGATCGCCTGGTAGGAGCCTGCCCGTCAGGCGCTTCCTTCCTCATGTCCAGCACCGTGCTTCCGGAAAGCTCGTAGACGGCGTAGGCCCCTCGCTCGGCGCCGCTCGCCGATTCGATCCTGTAGGCGGTCCCGTCCAACGAGAGGCTAGAGCCGTCGTCCGACTCGAATTCTCCTATGAAGTCGAACGCGGCCGGCGCGGCCATGGCCGGCGATCGTTTGAAGGCCTTGGCCATCTCCGGGCTAAGGCGACGGTACCGCCCGTCCCATCTGCCGGATATATCGGCCTTGATCCTATAATCCTGGAAGACCCTGACGTTAACCGCGTCGGCCGCGGCCAGCTCGATGTCCATGAGACGCCTTAGGTTCCGCACCGACTGATTGCGAGAGGCTATATAGAGTCCGTACCTCGTCGGGTTGGAGTTCTCCCACCCGTATACCTCGATCAGCCCGTCGCCGGAGAAGAGCACCGATTCGTCCCTGGACTGGAACGTGATGAACAGGGCGCCGGGCGATAGCGGGTCGATGGACTCCTTGTACCAAGTACCGGCGAGGAAGGCCTTGAACGTCTCGGCACTGCCGTCGAGTATAGACTCGGCCATCTTGCGAGCTATGCTCGCGCCGGGAATCCGCTCGGTCGAGGCGAGGACGTAGGCCCGGTCGGCGAAGCTCCATCGCCATAGCTCCCTGAGCTGGTCGAGGTAGTTGCCCGATTCGGCGTCAGCCTTCCAGACCGAGACGGGCCAGCTCTCGCCGTTGGACTGCCCTAGCTTGTAGCTGTCGGGCCTCTCCGTCCCCTCTATGAGCACCGCCGAGCCGGCCTGCTCGAAGACCTTGGCGAAGCTAGTCGTCGGGCGTTGGTCTATGTCCTGGGTCTTCCAGTATATAGTCATCGTCTGCTCGTTCGCGTCGTTCATGCCCGTGCAGACTATATTGAGGTTATGGTCGCCTATGAGGTCGTTGACGCTAACCTGGAAAGTCTTATTCTTAGTTACCAGGGTCGAGCCCTTCCAGGCGCGGGTCCAGCGCTTGGAGAACGGGGAGTAATCCGCGAGGACCACTCGAACCAGCCCGTCCGCATCGTCGGACTCGCGTATGACGAGGATCTGCTCTTCTTCCTCGTCGAAATCCAGGTTGAACGAGTATAGGTCCAGGAGCGTCTCGTTAGGCTCGAGAGGAATGGCGCTCGTGGCCTTGTCCTTCGCCGCCGCTTCTCCCGGGACCCGCGTCGCGTCCGGCGCGGAACCGGCCTCGACGAGCCTCGATCGTACCGGCTGGTCGGATATGCGGGAGCTACGGGCTTGGATGAAGAAATACGCCGTGACGACGAGCGAGGCGGCGACCGCCACGGCGAATAGTGTCTGAGTGATACGTTTCATAGCGTTGGTACGTTCCTTGCGGTTTATGTCCGGAGTTCTGGCAGGGCCGAGATGACGCGTTCCAGCACCTTGGCCTTGATCGTCTCGAGCGGATACGGGGACTTGAAGCCGGCGGCGCTCTTGTGCCCGCCGCCGCCGAACGATTGGGCGATCTGGGCGACGTTGATCGTTCCTTTCGACCGCAGCGAGCACCTCAAGGTGCCTTCCTCGTTTTCCTTGAAGAAAATGGACGCCTCGATCCTCGCGGCCTGGAGCGGGACGTTAATTAGGCCTTCCGCGTCCTGCGACGATGATCCCGTCTCCTCCAGGATAGCCTGGGTGAGGGTCTGCGCGGCTACCCGATTGTCGGCGAACAGCTCGAGCGTGGAGAGCACGGCCTTGCGCAGCAGGAGGACCCCGATCGCGGACGACTCGTACAGGGCGCCGTGGATCCTCGTAGGGTCCGCGCCCCGTCGAACGAGGTCGAGAGCCGCCGCGAAGGTGTCGGCGCTGGTCTTCGAGTAGGCGAAGGACCCGGTGTCGTATACCATGCCGGCGAAGAGGGCCGAGGCTACGTCCCGCCCTATATCGTATCCCATCTCCAGTATGATCCTATAGGCGATCTCGCAGGTCGATGACGAGCCGGGGTGGGAGCATAGAGCCGCGGCCGATCTCGACTTCACCTCGTGATGGTCGATGATTATCACGTCGCGCGCCTTGGCGATTATCTTGTCGGCGACCTCGCCCGTGTACATCATGTCGTTGGTATCGACGAGGATGGCGGTGCATCGCCCGATGGCCTCGTCGCTGAGAGCGGCGTCTTTGAGCGATAGTATGATGTTCGTCGGGTCGATGAAGGCGTACGCGGGAGAATACCGTTCGGCGTTGACGACCGTGGCGCGCTTCCCAAGGGACGCGAGGGCCGTCGCTATGGCGAATTCCGCCCCTAAGCCGTCGGCGTCCGGCGACTCGTGGGACGTGACGATGAAATCATCCCTTCGGGCCAGGTACGAGGCGGCTTCGCTAATGGTCATGGGCTTGGCTCCGTGGGCGATTGCCTGTCGTCCTCGTTTTTCCGTCGCCTGCGCCTAGCGACGAGGACCGCTACGACGACGCCGAGCGCCCCTGCGGCCGCGAGGCCCGCGGCTAGGGGAGCGCCGGAGAATCCTCGAGCCTGTTTCGTTCCCGGCGCGGCCGCGGCGCCGCCCGAGCCGGAATCCGCGACCGCCTCCTGGGTGGACGCCTCCGTAGAACCGTCTGCCCCCTGCGCCGAGCCTAGCGCCGAATCCTGCGCCGAGCCTAGCGCCGAGTCCTGCGCGCCCGCTCCGTCACGCGAAGCGCCTGAGCCGCCGGCGAGCGGGGCGTCCGTCCTGGCCGGAGGCTCCGTAAGGGTCGTCATGAGCGACCTGGCCTCGAGCTCGACTCTCGCGGATAGGCCGTAGCCTATAGTGATGACGCGGAAGCGCCCCATGTCGACTTTCTTGACGTATTCGAGCAGCGGATGGCGCGCCTCGTAGGTAGGGGAATAGTAGCTACTGCCCTTAGGGGCCTCTTGGCGCTCGTCCGTAAGGAGGAGTATGTACTTAGGTCGATCGGGATGGCCTCTGTCGGCGATGAGCTTATCCATATCGTCGAGGGCGGAGCCGATGTCGGTAAAGCGGCCGTCGGCCTTAAGCTCGTTGAGGCTACGTACAATAGCCGCGATATCGGGCTCGCCGGATATCCCGCCTTGCCAGACTAGCTCCGTCTTGCCGTAGAAGCGCAGGATAGCGACCCAGTCGCCCGGTACGACGAGCCTGCCGATTATATCGCTCGCGGCGTAGCTCTTGGCGGCCTCGATAGCATCGGCCATGGAGAGCGAGGTGTCGATGAGCACGACGAAATCGATGCTCTCCGAGCGCGTCTCGGCAATAACACCGCAAAGCGCAATTACGAGTAGGATTACTAGTGTCGCGCGTCTATTCATACTGCCTTCTATTGTTATTTTATTGCCAGGAACAGCATTGCCTATTTTCTACCTATTTGCAAGTCGAAAATAGGAACGAATCGATATCTTCCATATAATACGAAATATTGGCTTCATAAAAAATACTTCGCGCACTTTACTTTTTTCAGTTACGGAGTACTATAGCGAAGGTACAGATCCAGATAAGCAAGGAGAACCAGTATGGGCGCTATAGATCTTCCGAAAAGTCCGAACGTCTACCACCCCGAGAAGCCGAGCGCGGTTGGCTCGCGCAACTCTCTCGCGCAGGAGAACCGCGACCAGCAGAAGGAAGTGGACCAGCTTCTCCATGAGGAGACTAACAAGGTCATCCACCACATCAACTCCCGGTTGCCCAAGGAGGTGCTAGAGCGCCTCGACGTGATGGGCGGCCTCAAGGAGAAGGTGTATAACTACTTCAACCAGAACTACCAGAATATGTTCAACCGCTATATCGTCACGACCGAGGACGAGATGGTGAAGAAGGTCAGGAACTTCATCGACAAGGAAGAGATGAAGACCCTGGCCCGCTATACCCCCAAGGAGATAGCGACCCTGCTCGACGAGGTCGGCGGCGCTGATAAGTTCAACACCGGCGAGATCGAGAAGTCGATGGTCAACATGTTCGGCCATCTGCAGGGGCATATCCAGCGCGGCGTCAACGAGCTGGAGAACCTTACCAACTCGCTCCTTCGCCAGAAGACCGACGTAGGCGCGTTCATCCGCGGAGAGAACGCCTACTCAGTCGTCAAGTGCGCGTTCAAGGACAACACCTACAAGCCCAAGTCGGTCGCCGACGTGAAGCTCTCTGTGAATATCCTCGATTCCGAGCTCATCAGCCCGATTTTCCACTATCAGGTAACCGTCGAGTACTTGATCAAGGACCTCATCTCCAAGCACATCATCGATACGATCGACAAGGATATCGAGCTGCTCAAGGACCAGCTGGTCGACGAGGGCAAGGAAGAGCTCAACGATACCGAGATCATCTTCGAGCGCATGAAGAAGGTCCGCGACCATACCGACGACGACGCCGAGAACGTCAAGTCCAAGCGGTACTCGATAGTGGCCAAGGATCTGATGGACAGGATCAATAATCTCCGCGCCGAGATCGACCCCACCACCTTCGACCAGCTCAATATCCGCGAGAACCTCAAGAAGATAATCGATATCGAGAACATCCGTAACCGCGGCTTCAACACCGCCGTCAACTCGATCACCTCGATCCTCGATACCTCCAAGATGGGGTACCAGTACATAGAGAACCTCAAGAACGCGCGCCTGCTCTACATCCGCGAGTACGAGGATACCGATACCGCCCATCTCCCCGACGAGCGCTACCAGATCCGGCTTCAGTACTACGATAACGCGCAGCTCATCGAGGAGCGCAAGGCCTACGACGTCCAGATCACCAGCTTCGAGACCGAGGTCCAGCACCTTTGGGACGTGCTGGAGATGATGTACGAGGATTCCAAGTTCCTCAAGCGCATCACGGACTTCAACGACCTCGCTAAGATCATGAAGAGCAAGATACGCAAGAGGATCAAGGAGCGCTCAGGCGAGCCGCTCTACGAGGACATCGCTAAGGTTTGGGACGAGATTTCATTCGTGAAGCCCGCCGAGACCGACGTAGAGAGCCTCAACTGCACCTATATCTACGAGAAGGACAAGGTAAAGAACCGCCTTATCCTGATGCGGGACAAGCTCAAGAGCATGTACTCGTACCAGTATCCGATCCAGCGCCGCGTCGTCGAGGACAGGCTCTCCTTCCTCGAGAAGGAATTCCAGCGCTTCGACTACATGATCAACCCGTACCATATCCAGCCGGGCCTCCTCCTGGACGTGGATATCTGCTCGATCAAGCGCAAGAAGGCCACCCTCGACGGCATGGCCAACGTACTCAACGAGTTCCTCCACGGCGTGTCCAAGGGCTTCCAGGACGCCGCGTTCGCCTCGTTCAGCAGGAGGCGCTCGACCGTCCGCGAGGATATCGCCCAGAGCTTCGCTCCCCCGACCATGGAGGATTCGGCCGAGCCCGCGTCCGCCGGTTACCTGGCGATGCTCAACGCCGAGCCCTCGGCGCCGGCCTTGCCGGAGGCTACCGCGGAACCCGCTCCTCGAAAGAGGGGCGGCAGGCCGAAGGGAGTCGTCGACGCGGCCCCGAAGAAGTCCGGAAAGCGCGGGCCTAAGCCGCGATCCAAGGATGAGGGCGGCATCCGCGAACTCTAAGAGAGAATAGCGATTGCGCCCCCCGATCATCGGGGGGCGTTTTTTAATTAAGGAAGGGGAGAGCATGATTGCCTCGAGCTGTAAATACGAATCCTTGGCCTCCAAGGAAACGTTCAACGCTTCCGTCCGTCACGTTAAGGCGACTGTCGCCCTCGCTGGGCGGGTCTCCGAAGGCGTGAACCTCGCAGACGCCATCAACGAGATGATAGACGAGAAGACCGTCGTCGGCGACGAAGTCCAACCGTTCGTCTCTATGCTACTGATCGATAAGTTCGGGTACAGGGCCGCCTCGAAGAACATGGAATCCACCATATCCGATCTCTCGGCGGTCTATGATACGGTCAAGTCGTGGAACGCTTTCGATATAGTCGTGCTCTATAACCATCCCGATCTCGGCGTGATAGCCGTGAACCCCAAGAATCCGGCACATGCCTCCATGATCGATAGGATCAATAAGTCCGAGCTGCTCGTGGCCTACCTCGGGTGCTTCGGGAAGCCGTTCGACGTCGCCCTGTCGGCGAAGGCGGCCGACGCGCTCCTAGCCCTGTACGGCGGGGAGCGCCCGAAGGAGAACGCCGCCTTCCTGAAGGGTCCGTGCGCGTACAAGGCCCCCGCCGCGCCGAAGGCGGCGCCGGAGAAGGCCTCGAAGTCGAGGGCGAAGCCCGCGGCGAAGCCGAAAGCGAGCGCGAAGGCCGCGGGTGTCGCCTCCGCCCCGGCTCCCGCGGCCGAGCCTGCTCCCGCGGCCAAGGCTCAGGCCGCCGCGGCCTCGGGTCCGAAGCCCGGTTCCAGGATGACGCCGATGTACGGCGTCCTCGTGACGAACGAACTATTCCATAACGGCAACGTCGAGGCTTGGAAGCGGATAATAGACAGTTTCAAGGTAAAGCACCCGGACCTGGACGTCCTCGTCTATTACGACGGAGAGCGGATAGTCAATCTCAACGCCCTATTCAAGTGGGGCAAGGTGAAGCATGGTAGCGTCATCCAGTTCGCCGTCGCCGGCGAGAATATATGCGATGTCGCCAAGCTCCAGCGCTACCTAGCGCAAGGCGCCAGCTCGATGTTCGAAGCCTTCCTCCGCGGGCCAGTCAACGGCGTCCTGTCGCTCTTTTGAGTAAGGAGTTAATACCATGAAATCAAACGTCCACTTCTTCAGCCAGAAGGACTCCATCGCCAAGGGCGTAGATCTCGAGACGCTCGGCCAGCGAGGCCGCCAGGCCAACGAGTTCTCCGAGCTAGGGTTCCCGATACTGCCAGGATTCATCATCGATTCGGTCGTGGCCGCCAAGCTAGCCGACCTCGACGTCATAGGCGCGATCAAGCCGCAGCTCAAGAAAGTCTCGGCCATCGTCAAGAAGAGCTACGGTGACGACAAGGAACCGCTGCTCCTCAAGATAGTCATCTCGCCGAACCTGACCATCTCCAACTACCCGACGCTGCATAACTTCGGGCTCGTGCGGTCTACGGTCAAGGGATTCGACGAAAACGTGGGCGAGAATTTCGGCGCCCACGAGGTCGCCTTCCTCGCTCGCGGAATGCTCAAGATTGAGGAGCGCATCGCCGAGCTGGAGGGCCGGGAGAAGGACGTCGCCAAGATCAAGGAGCGTATCGTGCTGGCCAGCCATACGCTCGACACCGACAAGCCCGGAGCGAAGGCCGAGGCCTTGATGAGCGCCTACGAGGACGTCCTCCCCGAAGGATTCTTCGACGACGCGTGGAAGCAGCTGGAGATAGCCGTGAAGCGCATCTCGAGGCTCCTCGACCTCGACGAGCAGGACGACGGCGACACGGCCATCCTCGTCCAGCCCATGGTGTACGGCAACTACGGCAAGGGTTCTTGCTCCGGCTCCTTCTTTACCCGCAACGTCGTGAACGGGCAGAAGACGCTGCAGGGTGAATTCTTCGAGGAGCATTTCGACGAGATCGGCGCCTCGGGCAACGATATAAACAAGATAGCGCCCGCCCATCTCAAGGAGCTCAAGCGGATCGCCGCCTCCCTCGAGGATCACCACAAGGAGATCAGGCAGATACGGTTCACGATCGAGAAGAATACGCTGTGGCTCATAGAGCAGCGCCAGGTGATGGCCAAGAGCACCCAGGCCGACCTCAAGCTATACCTCGACCTGAACGAGCGCAAGGTAGTCGACGACGCCTTCGTCATTAACTCGATACAGCCGGGAAGGCTCAACGAGATCCTCCATCCCATCGTGGACCTCGGCACGGTCAAGAAGCTCCCCTCGACGAGCGGCGGCATAACGGGAGCTCCTGGCGCGGCTATAGGCAGGGTATACTTCACGACCGAGAGCCTCCTCGAGGCTCACCGCATCGCCCAGCAGAAGGGCGAGGATAAGCGCTCCATACTCGTGATGCCGTCGACCTTCGCCGAGGACGTAAAGGCCATCGAGGTGGCTTCCGGCGTGCTGTCGTGCGAGGGAGGGTACTCGGCCCACGCGTCGGTCGTGGCCCGGCAGTACGGCAAGGTATCTCTCGTAAAGCCGGAGATGCGTATCCGCGGCAAGAAGGCGACCATAGGCGACCTGACCGTCTCCGAGGGCGATTACATCACCATGAACGTCCCTTACTACGGCGAGCCGAAGATATGGCTGGGCAAGGCTTCGCTCATAGAGCCGGACCCCGCCGAATCGGGGCTGTTCGAGTTCATCGCCATCGTCAAGAAGCACATGAAGCATTTCCACGTGCGGGCGAACGCCGATAGCCCGAGGGACGCGGCCCTCGCCCTGTCCTTCGGCGCCGGGGGCATAGGACTGTGCCGCACGGAGCATATGTTCTTCAACGAGAAGCGCATTAACGTCTTCAGGGAGATGATACTGGCCGATTCCATGGCGACTCGGGAGAAGGCCCTGGCGAAGCTCGAGGTGATGCAGCGCGACGACTTCTACGGCCTCTTCAAGACGATGGCCGGAAAGGAAGTCACGATCAGGCTCCTCGACGCGCCCCTGCACGAATTCATGCCCCATAACGACGCGGAATTCAACGGCTTCATGGATTACCTGGGGTCGGGCAAGAAGTCCGCCAAGGCCCCGTCCAAGGCGGAGATCCGGGCCCGGATAGAGACGCTGGCGGAATTCAACCCGATGCTAGGGCACCGCGGCTGCCGTATCGCCGTTAGCTATCCGGAGATCTACGCCATGCAGACGCGCGCGGTCTTCCAGGCGGCCTATAAGCTTCAGGCGGAGAAGATCGACGTCAGGCCCGAGATAATGATACCGATAGTCATGAACGCGGCCGAGCTAAAGCTCATCACCTACGGCAAGAAGATAGAGGGAAAGTCCTACAAGGGCATAATCGAGATCGAGGAAGAGGTCCGCAAGGAGCTTAAGGTCAAGGCCTTGCCGTACCATGTCGGTACCATGATAGAGCTGCCGGCGGCGGCCCTCGTAGCCGGCGAGATAGCCAAGTACAGCGAGTTCTTCAGCTTCGGCACGAACGACCTTACGCAGACGACCCACGGCATCAGCCGCGACGACTTCAACGGCTTCATGCCCGATTACTCGCAGTTCGACCTTATCGAGGGGAATCCCTTCTCCACCTTGACGACTCCGGTAAAGGAACTGGTCGCGATGGCGACGAGGCGCGGCCGGATGACGAGGCCGACCCTCCACGTCGGCCTGTGCGGTGAGCACGGCGCGAATCCCGACAACGTCAGGTTCTGCATGGACGCGGGGCTCGACTACGTCTCGTGCTCGCCGTACTCGGTGCCGATAGCGTGCCTGGCCGTAGCGCAGGCCGAGCTAGAGCGAGATAAATGACGGGGGACCGGTAGCTAGCTCGAGCCGAGACGATGAGGGCGGCCCCTAGGGGCCGCCCTTCCTTTCGCCTTGGGCCGAGTATCCGCCTAGCTGGAGTATTCCCAGGCCATGGTCTTCTGGATCTTGGCGCCAAGGGCCTTCGCCACCTTCTTCGCGTCGACCATGGGGACGCCGGCTTCCTTATTGAACGTCTTCTCGAAGAAGAGCGTCATGCTATCGTACACGTCGGGCAGCATATAGAAGATGAACGAGAAGTTCACGCCCATCGGCTTCATGATAGTGAACGAGGTATACGACATGACCGCGTCCTTGCCGGTATATATCTTCGTCTGGTTCTTGCAGGTGTGGAGGTCGAGCTCCGAGAACCGATGGGGGATCTGCTCCTGGCTCGAGCGTACGTAGGGTTCCTCGCCCTTCTTTGGATAGTTAGCCGGCTCTATGAGTATATGGAGCTTCTTGCCGTCAGTCTGGAAGGTGAGACCGTTGTCGGCGGGGTAGATAGACTTCACGTTATTATACGAGACAATCTCGTATCGCGAATAAGCGGAATGCGCGCTGAAGAACGAGGAGACGATGAATCCCTGGTCGCTGGGAAGCACGCTCTTCGTATACGCGTCGAATAGATCCATGGCTTTAATAGGCATTGATTCCTCCTCGGTGATCGCTCGTAAGGATACGCTATAAACGCGTTCGCCTCAACCGTTTTTAATTCTTTTGGATCGTCTGCCGTCAGGATCGAGCGCTAGCGCGCGTTCCTCGAAGTGCCTGGCGGTATCGGGTACGCCGGCCTTATCGTATAGCTTGGCTAGGTTGCGCAGGGGCCTCGGATCCGCGGGCGCGAGCTCCGAGGCCCTGAGGAACGCCGCGGCCGCCTTCTCCGCCTCTCCTTGCCTCGAGCGGAGCACCCCTAGCGCTAGATAGGGTTCCGCGTTCTTGCCGATATACGCCGCGCCTCGCTCGAGCAGGTCGACGGCTATGGACTTCGCGCCCGATTTATAGAGCGAATACGACAAGCCGAGCAGAAGCTCCGGGTTCTTGGGATCGGCTCGCAGGAGGCCGCGGTAGAGCGCGGCGGCTTCCCTGTAGCGACCTGAATTGCGAAGGCAAACGGCCAGGACGCCGTCGTAGCCGCGCGATCCGGAATAGGCGTATCCGTCCTCTATAGCCGCGGCCGCTGCTTCCCACGATTCGGATCGGACCAGGAGGTCGACGTAATCCTTGCGGATCGCGGAGTTGTCCGGGAAGACGGCGAGGTACTCGGAACAGCGGTCGCGCGCCTCTTCCTCCCGCCCCAGGGATTCCGCCACCGATATCCTATAGAGCAGGGCGAGGTCGTCATCGGGCCATAGCCGGAGCACGTCGGAGAACCAGGCGTCCGCGAGGTCGGGCCGGCCCGTCCTGTAGAGGCACTCTCCGAGCGCCATCATCAGCCGGGGCTCTCCCGGGCGCGACTTGAGGAGGGCCTGTACCTTAGGTAGCAGGGCCGCCGCGTCGGCGCCGGCTTTGAGGTCGCATAGCAGCTCGATGTATTGGCAGTCCTCCCGCTTCGCCCCTCGCGAGGAGGCCGCCTTCGCGGCGCTCCTGGCTCCAACGTAATCTCCCAGTTCCCAAAGGGACTGGGCGAGCCCTATGCGTAGCTCCGGCGAGGCCGGGTCCGCCTCCACGGCCCGTTTAAAGTGGGCGGCCGCTCGGTCGAATCGGCCGAGCTCGTAGTTAGCCTGAGCCGCGACCGCCCTGATAGCCGCGTCGGACTCGCCGTTCCTGATCCTGTCCAAGGCCGCCTTCAGGGCGGTCCTGTGGTCGCCCGCCTGCAACGCGACGAGGACCCGGTAGCGATCGATCGCGTCGGCGGTCCAAGGAGAGCCTTCGCGGGACTCCGCAGGGACGCCTGAGCGTTCTATCTCCGACATCGCTCCCTGGGCGTCCCCCGCCGCGAATCGAAGCGTAGCCGCGTGCAGCCTGAGCGACGCGTCGTCAGGCGAGTAGCGGATGGCCTCCTCGATATCCTCTATCGCTTCCTTGAGGCGCCCCTGGGATCGTAGCGCCCTCGCCTTGTAGAGGCGCTGGGCAGAACCGTCGAGGCCGTTAGCGATGACGAAGGCGAGCATGCCGATCGCCGAGGCGGGGTCTCCCCTCGACATGGTCCTGATCGCGTGTACGTAGAGCGCGTTAAGGTAGGCTCTGAAGATCCTCGCGTCGCTAGGGGCTAGGCCTACCGCCCGCTCTAGGGCTTCCACGGCCTTAGCCGAGCGCTTGAGCCTTAGTTCAGCGAAGCCGAGGAGCGCCCACGGCTCAGCCCCCGCGCGGCCCTTATCGATACACGAACGGAGGCACGTAGCCGCCTCCCGCGCCCTTCCTATGCTCAGGTAGGACCTGCCCGTGTAGAACCAGCCGGAGCCGTCGTCTGGCCGGTACTCGAGGAACGACGAGAACGACGAGAGCGCCCTCTCGTAGTCGCCGAGCGCGTGCCTCGCCCGGCCGAGGTATAGCCACGCCTCCGGGACGGTATCAGTCTCGGAGACTATCCTCATCAGGATGGATTCCGCCTCCGAGTAGTCCCTGCGAGCGCCGGCCTCCTGGGCCTTCACGAGTAATGCCGAATACGAGGGCTTTCCCATGCCTGCTACTGTACAAGACCATGTGCCGGGCTACAAGAGGCGGCCTTGCCGGAGGCGCGCCGCGAGCGTAGAATAGCCCTATGTCAGACTCATCGAGGAAACGCCTAGGAAGGGCCATCGTGCCGATAGGGGCCGGCGCCCTCGTACTAGCCCTAGCCGGCTCGGTTTGGGCCCTGACCCTACGCGAGAGGGCAAACAAGCGACTCTTCCTGGAATACGAGGTCTATAAGTCGGCCAGCGCGCTAACCGACCTAGTCAGGCTCCGATCCCTAAGCGCGGACGACCTTCGCGACGTCATAGCGTTCGGCCTGTATAAGCCCGACGGTAGCGCGCTGTCGCTCTTCGGCGACGCGCCGACCTCGATGGAGCCTCTCGGTCCCATGACGCCGACTTCGCGCTTCACTGTAGGCGATTCGTCGGTGGTCCTTATAAGGACGCTAGGGGCCGACCTGCCCGGGCGGCGGATGATGTCGGGAATGGAGCGCGGCTGGCGCATGCGCGGCGGCCAGGGCGGTACCCAAGGCGCCGGCCAGGGCGCGGGGCAACGTCCCGGCCCCTCGGGCGCGGGCGCGATCCCGCCGCCGCTACCTGATATCGCCGATAGCGCTATCCAGAACCCGGCCTTATCATATGTCGAGGTGTCTACCGTAGGATTCAAGGCCGAGGAGGCGGTCCTCCTCGCTATTGCGGCCGTGGCCACTATAGCGCTCGGCGGGCTCTATGCGGTCATAGTCGCGATGAATCGCCGCTACGCGGCCTCGATGGATAGGGAAGCCAGGGATAGGGAACTCGTCGAGCTGGGTCAGGCCGCCAGGACCATAGCCCACGAGATAAAGAACCCGCTAGGGGTGATACGGATACAATGCGGTATCCTGAGGAAAGGGGCTACGGAAGCCGCGGCGGCGGGGCTGTCAATAATCGACGACGAGGCGATGCGCCTCGCCGAGCTGGCCGACAGGATCCGGCGCTTCCTCAAGTCGGGCGAGGAGTCCGCTAGCCGGGTGAGCGCTAGCCGCTTCATCGGCGATTTCGTAGGGCGATACTCCGGCGCCGTAGACTCGGATATCGCCATCCCGGAGTCGGAGTACGTGACCATCGACGAGGCTCGCATGATAGAGGCTCTCGATAACGTGGTAGCGAACGCCATCGAAGCCAGCGCGGGAGTCGAGGAGAGACCTCGCGTCGAGGCTCGCGCCCGGCACGGCAGGCTCGTCGTGAGCGTGCTCGATAGGGGGCCGGGAATGCCTCCCTCGTCTGTGGGGCGCGCCTTCGAGCCGTTCTTCACGACTAAGGAAAAAGGATCCGGTCTCGGCCTGGCGCTCGCCAGGAAGAACGTGGAGTCGTTCGGAGGGTCGGTCTCCTACGCCGATCGTCCGGGCGGCGGGGCCGCGTTTACCGTCTCGCTGCCGCTAGCCTAGGTAGCGCCGCGGCGCTTGGCCCTCGACGGCGGCGAGAAGCTCTATCTGAGGCTTGACCGGGCTCATGTTTACTTTCTGCAGGAGGACTTCCTCTACCTGGAAGAATCCGACCGACTCGCGCATGGCGATGGAGATGCGGATCGGCCTGTGCTCGCCTGGCCCTATATCGACCTTCGTTATCGCCGCCGCCGAGTACTGATGTATGTCTCCTACCCGCGGCTCTATCGAGAGCATCATGGGAATCCTCGACCTGCCCTTCTCCATATCGCAGCCGTCGGCCACGAGTATCAGCCCGGCCTCGATGGAATGGATGCGCTGGGTAGCCATGTGGCCCTCTATGCCTTCTATGGCCAGGCACTTGATGGCCGTGCGCCTCATTACGTCCCGCGGGTACAGGTCCGCGAGCAGGCGGGAAATAATGGGCTCGGACAGGATGGCGCTGTTCGTCTCGTGGTGCTGGCGTCCTACGGACATCCCGACGTCGTGGAGGAAGGCCGCGAGGAGCACGGCGACCCTGCTATCCTCCACGGTTCCCGCTCCGTCGGTCTCCAGGCTCGTCTTCACGCCGCCCGCCGCCAAGAGGTCGAGCATGAGCATGGCGTTGAGGGCAACCTTGCGCATATGGACGGGGCCGTGGTCGTTATAGTTGAGCCTGCGTATCGAAACGACGTTCGCGTATTCCTGGAGGGCCTGCACCTCCTCGTCCGCTATGAGCGCTTCCGCCGCTCGCCTGGCTTCGCCGCTGACCGAGTCCAGTAGTTTCTTGTCCAGCGACGTCTCTTTAGGGCTTCTCATACGAATAGTATACCATTTTTCCGGACGTCCGGGGTATGGCGTACGGTTCGGGGCCCATGATCTACGCTCCCGGATCGGAGCCCCTGCTGCGGGCGGAAGGATTCCCGCCCGTAGCAGGGTATAAGGATCAGGCGATCTTCTCGAAAACGCCCTTGATGAGGGCTATCGCCTCGCGCAGTTCCTGCTCGTCGATGACGAGCGGAGGAGCGAATCGGATGATGTTCCCATGGGTCTGCTTGGCCAGGAGCCCCGCGTCCCTGAGCGCCAGGCATACGTTCCAGGCCTCGAAGCCCTTCTCGAAGACGACCGCGTTGAGCAGTCCCATGCCGCGGACGGCGACGATCCTGGGGCACGATATCTTGGTAAGCTCGTCCCGGAAAATCTTGCCCAGCCTCTCGGCGTTCTGGTCGAGCCTCTCGTCCTCGAGCACCTCGAGCGCGGCGACGGCGACGGCGCTGGAAAGAGGGTTTCCCCCGAAGGTGGAGCCGTGCGTACCGGGCGTGAATACCTTCATGACCGCGTGGTCGGCGACGATGGCTGAGACGGGAAGGACGCCTCCCCCGAGCGCCTTGCCGAGGCACATGACGTCCGGCCTGGCTCCCTCGTGCTGCCAGGCGAAACGCTTGCCGGTCCTACAGAAGCCGGTCTGCACCTCGTCGGCGATGAACAGGGCCTTATTCTTGTCGCAGAGCTCCCTGATGGCCTTGAGGTAGCCGCGGGGCGGCACGACGACTCCCGCCTCGCCCTGGATAGGCTCAACGAGGACGGCGACGGTGTTAGGGGTGAAGGCCTTGGCTATGGCCTCCGCGTCGCCGTAAGGAACGCGCACGAAACCGGGTACGTACGGCCCATAATTGACGGTAGAGTCGGGATCGCTGGACATCGATATGGCGGCGATCGTCCTGCCGTGGAAATTTTCGTCGGCGCAGATGATCTCCTGCTTGCCGTTCTTGACTCCCTTGACCTCGACGCCCCATCGGCGAGCGGCCTTGAGCGCCGTCTCGACGGCCTCCGCGCCGGTGTTCATGGGTAGGGCGTTCTCGTATCCGGTATAATCGCATAGCTTCTTTAGGAAGGCCCCCATGCGGTCGTTGTGGAAGGCGCGGCTCGTCAAGGTACACTGATTGGCCTGATCGACGAGAGCCTTGATTATCTTAGGATGGCGATGGCCCTGGTTGACCGCCGAATAGGCGGAAAGGAAGTCGAAGTATTCCTTTCCGTCAGGGTCCTTGACCTTGGTCCCGAGCGCCCACGATATCACTACCGGGAGCGGATGGTAGTTGTGCGCTCCGTATCGCTCGTCGAGAGCGATGTAATCGCTGCTTTTCATCGTTTCCTCCTGCGAGGGGCGGCCGCTCTCAGCGGCCGCCCCGTCCCAATGTATACTATTCATAGAAACAATTCTAGCTAGAGGCCCACGGCGGCATCAGTTCCTATCGTATCGTAGCGATGACCGAGCCTTCTTGCGCTCCAGCGCGAGGGAGAGCAGCTCGTCCAATAGCGCCGAGTAGGAGAGGCCTCCCGCCTCGCACATCTTCGGGTACATGGATATCGCCGTGAACCCGGGGATGGTGTTCGCCTCGTTGAGGTAGACAGCGCCGTCCTTCTTGTCGATGAAGAAATCGACCCTGGCCATCCCGTGGAGGCCGGCCGCCTTGAAAGCCGTTATTGCGATCTCGCGTATACGGTTCGCGACGCCGTCGTCGAGCCTCGCGGGGATTATGAGGGTAGCGCCGTCCGGGTCGACGTATTTCGCGTCGTAGTCGTAGAATTCATGGGAGGGCACGAGCTCGCCGGGCGGGAAGGCTCGGGGATCGTCGCCGCCAAGCACGGAGCACTCGATCTCGCGGGCGGCGATGAACGGCTCGATGACGGCCTTGGTGTCGTAGGCGAGGGCTCCCTCGAGGGCGCTCCTCAGGTCGGCGCCGCCCTTGACCTTGGACGCCCCGACGCTCGAGCCGCATCGGACGGGCTTCGCGAAGGCTGGCCATCCGAGGCGCGCCTCTATCTCCCCCGACAGCCCCTCGAGACGGTCGAGGTCGGCGCGAACGGCCGTGATGGACGGCAGGATGGGAAGGCCGGCCTGCCTCCACAGCGACTTGGCGATCTCCTTGTCCATGCAGAGGGAGCTGCCGAGGACGTCCGCGCCGACGTAGGCTACGTTGGAGCATTCCAGGAGGCCTTGGACCGTGCCGTCCTCCCCGAAACTGCCGTGCAAGACCGGGAAGACGACGTCGAGCGGCAGGTCGGCCGATCCCCTGGCGCCGTAGACGCGGAGGCCGGTCCCGGGTACGGCGAGTACGGCCGGCCCGTCGGACCGTAGCCCGAGCGGGCCCTCGTCCTCTAGGCAGGAGGCAAGGACGCTGTCGGGCTGCAGGTGCCACGCTCCGGCCTTGGTGATCCCTATGAGGTGGATCTTATGGGACTTGTCGATATGGCGTATCACGCTCGCGGCCGAAAGGAGCGATACTTCGTGCTCCCCCGACTTCCCGCCGTATAGTATAGCTACTCTCATCGTTCTACCTCGCCGCGCCGTCGTTGTTCGATCGCGAGTATCCGGCGGCGCGGAGCGCGGACTCGGCCTCGGCCGACTCGTTCCACGGTACGGCCCCGCTCGCGTAGTCTATGGTGCTCTCGTGGCCCTTGCCCAGTAGGAGAACCGCGTCGCCCGGGCGCGCAAGCCTTATCGCCTTCTCTATGGCGGCCCGCCTGTCCGGGATGAGGAACAGCGACTCATCCCTCGCGAGCCCCTCGCAACCCGCCGCTATATCCTCGAGCAGGGCCATAGGGTCTTCCCCGCGCGGGTCCTCGTCCGCGAGTATCACTACCCCGCAGTAGCGCGAGGCTATGCGGCCCTGCGCCGGCCTCTTCTGCACGTCGCGCTCCCCGCCGGAGCCGAAGACGCATATGAGGCGTCCGCCCACGCGCTCGGCGAGCGAAGGCAGGATGGCCTCGAACGACGACGGGGTATGCGCGTAGTCGACGATCGTCTCGAACGGCTGGCCCATGTCGATGCGGGTCATCCGGCCCAGCACGGGCTCTAGCCTCGGGAGGAGCGGCACCAGATCGGGGATAGGGATAGCCGCGAGCCTCGAGACGACGAGGAGCGCGGCGAGGGCGTTCTCTATATTGAACGCTCCCGGCAGCTCTATCCGCGCGGGATAGGCCGCCGCGCCTTCCCTCACGGTGAAGGAGGCGCCTCGCTCGTCGATGCGCGCGTCCGTCGCGAAGAGGTCGGCGTCCCGGCGGCCGGCCGAGTAGGTGTACACGGGCCGCTTCGTGGCCGCGGCGAAATAGGGGGCGCTAGGGTCGTCCGCGCAGGCGACGCCGAAGCTAGGCACCTCGATGGAGCGGCCCCCTACCGGCTTGAGGTGGCAATCGGCGTCGAGGGCGCGGAACAGGTTGGCCTTGTCGTCGCGGTAGCGTTCCCAGGTACCGTGGAACTCGAGGTGCTCGTGCCGGACGTTTGTCATGACGCCGACGTCGAAGGCGATGTCGGCCAGCCTCCCCGTCCTCGGGGATAGGCCGTGAGACGACGACTCGACGACGGCGTACTCGAAGCCCGAGGCGGCCATGCGCGCGAGATGATCGTGGACGGTAGTGGCCTCGGGCGTCGTCTGGTGCTTGGGGTTGGCCTCGACCCTTTCGCCGACTCGGTACTCTACAGTAGAGAAGAATCCCGCGCGCTTGCCCGCCAGGTCCAGGAGCCGGTACACGAGCCAAACGACGGTGCTCTTGCCCTCTGTGCCCGTTACGCCGACGACCGCGAGGCGCCTGGAAGGATGGCCGTAGAAGGCCGCGGAGATGGGGGACATGGCCGCGCGGGCGTCCGGGACCCGAAGGTACGCGACCCCGGGAGCCCGGTTCGCGACGGGACGCTCGTGCACCACCGCCGCCGCGCCGGCGGCGACGGCCTTGTCGATATACTCGTGCCCGTCGGCGTGGAGGCCGGGGAACGCGAAGAACAAGAAGCCCGCCCCGACTTCCCTGGAGTCGTACGCGAGGCCCTCTATTATCGTACCGGCGTCGCCGCTGACGGCGGCCGCATCTTCTTGCGAAACGAGTTCGCGAAACGTCTTTGGCATAGCTTGATCGTAGCGTCGCGGAGGCTCTTGCGCAAGACGCGAAACGCGGCTTCTTCGCCTCGCGCGCGGCTTGAAGCTGGCTCGAGGCGGAGGGTATTATCAGGGACGAATTTCACGGCCCGATACCGATACGCCAGGAGCTCCAATGTATACGATACGCGTCGAGGCGACCTTCGCGGCCGCCCACTTCCTCACCGAGTATCACGGCAAGTGCGAGCGTCTCCACGGCCATAACTACCTCGTAAGGGCGTTCGCGAAGGGTTCCGAGCTCGACGCCGCCGGAATGCTATACGATTTCGGCGACTTGAAGGGGCGGCTGAGGGAAGTCTGCCAGGGCCTCGACCATAGCCTGCTCAACGACCTTCCCGCGTTCGCGGGCTCGCCCAGCGCCGAGCGCATAGCCGCTTACGTGTTCGAGGAGATGAAGCGGCTCGATCCGGCGATGCCGCTCTCGGCGGTGGAGGTGTTCGAGACGGATACGAGCATGGCCAGGTATGAGCCCTAGGCCCTCCGCGCTTCCGGGGCCGGAGGGCTATTGCTCAAGCCAGCTGATACCGTACCTGGGGAATAAGCGCTCCCTGCTGCCGCGCCTCAGGCCGGTCTTCGAGGAGCTGGCGGCGGGAAGGCCAGGGCTCCGCTTCCTCGATCCGTTCGCCGGCTCGGGATCCGTCTCCAGGCTGGCCAGGGCTATGGGCATGGACGTCGCGGCCAACGACTGGGAGCCGTATAGCGAGGCCTTGAGCGCGTGCTGGCTGGCCCTGAGGCCTAGCGATATCGACTACGCGTTCGGCGGCCCGTCGGGTCTTGGGGCGTTCCTCTCCGAGTGGAACGGCATGCATCCGTCGGTTCCCGGCGGCGTATCGAGCCCTTACACCCGGCCGGAACCCTACATCGCCCGCTGGTACGCCCCGCGCGATACAGCCTCGCCGAGGATAGGCGAGGAGCGCCTCTTCTACACGGCGGAGAACGCGGCGTTCATAGACTACGTCCGCTCGAGGATAGAGAGCGAGTACGGCGGCGCCGAGCCGGGCTCGCCCGAGGATATACGCCGTAGGGTCGCGCTAGGGGGGATACTCCTGGAGGCCGCGGTGCATTCTAATACGTCCGGCGTCTTCAAGGCCTACCATAAGGGATTCGGGGGGCACGGCAAGGACGCGCTTACGAGGATACTTGGCCGGATGGAGCTGGAGCCGCCTATCCTGCCCGAGGCGACGCCCGCGAGGGTCTACAGGGAGGACGCCCGTCGCTTCGTCTCGCGTCAGAGCGCCGATATCGCGTATTTCGACCCGCCGTATAACCAGCACCAGTACGGCTCGAATTACCATCTGCTCAATACCATCCTCCGCTGGGACGGCCTCCCCATGCCGACGGGGCCCGGCAACGCTGATAGCCTCTCCCCTAAGGCAGGGATCCCCGTGGGCTGGAAGGAGACGCGTTCGGCCTTCTGCGTCAAGAAGGAGGCCTCGAGCTCGATTTCCGCGACGCTCGATTCGTGCGACGCGGCGCGGCTCGTCTTCAGCTGGAACGCTGACGGGCACCTGAGCGGCGACGACCTGGTCGGGATCCTCGCCCCGCGGGGCAGGCTCGACGTGCTCGCCCTGGATTACGTCTCGTACCGTGGCGGCAGGCAATCGGCCAGCCGCAGCTCGAGGAGCCGGGAATACCTGTTCGTGGTCGATACGAGGGCCGCGCCTTGCGACGAGGCCGCCGCGCGGCAAGTCTTAAGGGAGCTGGCGGCGCGGGACGAGGCGCTGCGCTCCTCTTACGATCCGGCGCGCGTCGCGGCGGCGTTCGGCATCGGCTTCGGCTCAGGATCGAGGATTAAGGACGAAGGTAGCGGCTCGGTTGAATTCCCCGGCGCGGAGTCGTTCTTCGAGCCCGACCTGCGTAGGCCGTCTAGCGCGGCGCCGGACATAGTCGAAGCGATGGGGCCCGAGGCTCGCGCGAGGTTCCTCGAGGTATCGGCGACATGCGCCTGCGCGAACGTGGTCGAGGATCTGGACGCCCTTTCAGCCATGGCGCGCTCCGCGCTCGAGCGGGCCGATACGGCCTGCGCTCGCAAGGCGGCGAGGGAGTCGATCAGGCTCATAAGGAAGTTGGCCCACGATAAATACTCGGGGCAGTTCTTCGCGTTCATAGCCGGATTCGGCTCTATCGCCCGGGAGCTCGGAGACGATCGCATCGCGGCCGAGCTTAGGAAGCTCGAGTCGCTCATGGGCTTGAGAATATGCGAGGAGGAAGACGCCTTATGATAGGATTTTTCTTTAAGGACCGCAATAACGAGGCTCTTCCCGTCTCCCTACGGAAGCGCATACCGATGCTCGTATACGCCGATATGATCATGTTCGTGTATTTCATAGCCGCGACGTTCCTCAAGAACGACGGGGATCTTATGGTGGACAAGGCCTTCTCCATAGCCGTCCTAAGCACGAACGTCATCTTTCCGGTTTCGCTTCTATTGGTCAGGCTAGGCAGGTACGCGGCCTCCTCATGGCTAGCCTCGCTCGGGATGCTCTGCAACGTCATATGGATAGGAATATTACTGCCGATTACCGACAGCGCCGACGTCTATCGCTTCGCGGTTTACCTGCTCGCCTCCGGGGTGGCTAATAACCTCGTGTCGCTGAGCAAGAAACAGGTCGTCGCGTACTCGATAGTCGGCGTCGCGGCCTTCGTCGCCTGCCTGTCGCTTATTTACGTCCCGGCGTTACCCGATCAAGCGGTGGAACTCCGGAAGACGACCGCTACGATGCTCCTCCTATGCATCGGCGCCGACCTGTGCCTAGTACTCGGCGATAGGCTCGCTATAGGGCTTGTCGCGATCGCCGAGGACGGCCTGTCCGCGAATCGACGAAGGGCCGACGCGTTATCGGGCGCGCTACAGAGGGCGTCGGAGAACCTGGCGGTCGGGGGCGAGCTCGTAGGCGCGGTCGAAGGGGCCACGGCCGACGGAGCCGCGGTGCGCGGCTCTATCGATTCTATACGGCGCGATTCCGAAGGGCTAGCCGCCGAGGCGAAGGCCGTCGATGCGGCCTTCGCCGGCATAGTCAAGCGGGCGGACGCGATGCGCGTCGGCGTGACGAATCAGAACGCCTCGCTATCGGCTACCCATACGGCGATAGCCGAGATACTCTCGACGATAAGTTCCTTGTCGGAGATCGCGCAGGCTAGGAAGACGGCCCTGGACGCCGCCGTCAGTGGCCTGTCGGAGCAACACGGGAAGGCGCGGGCCGTCGCCGACGGCATCGCCTCCATAGGCGAGGCGTCGAGGAACGTTCTCGGCGTCGCCAGCGGGATAATGGATATTTCCGAGAAGACCAATATGCTCGCGATGAACGCGTCCATCGAGGCAGCCCACTCCGGCGCGGCGGGCAAGGGCTTCGCGGTCATCGCCCAGGAGATACGTAAGCTGTCCGAGGAGTCGCGGGGGAACACCGCGTCGATCGCCGCCGCACTCTCTAGGAACGGGGAGGTCGTGGACGCCGCGGCAAAGCAGATAGAGCGCTTCGTCTCCGAGCTGAACGACCTGAACCGCTCGGTCGCGGGCGCGCTACATGCCATGGGCGAGATAATAGACGGGCTCGGCGACGTCTCGGCCGGTACTAAAAAAGTCTCGCAAGCGACCTTCGAGATGGTTGGCGGCTCTAAGGCCGTCTCGGGGGACGTAATAGGATTAAGCGGAGAGATACGGGAATCAGGGGGGAGCGTGGGGAGCATTACCGCGTTCGCCGCGAGGCTAGAGGCGGAAGTAGCAAAGACCGCCGATTCGTATTCTTCAATCGAGTTAGCGCTCGAGAGAGTAGCCGCGATCGGCAAGGCCAATGTGGACCACGTAACCTCGCTAGGCGATGAATTAAAGGCTATACAGGAGACTAGCTAACAGAGACCTATTCGGAGGCCTGCTTCGGGCCTTCCTTGGGCCCGGGCTTGCGGCGCCTGTGCCTTCGTTTCTGCGCGGAAGGCGAACCGGGCTGCGCGTCGGGAGCCGGAGCGGCGGAAGGGCCTTCCTGGTGCTGGCGGGGACGCGGGTTCTGTGCGGGGCGCGGCCGTTCCCCGGTCGGCGCCTGCTGCATCGTGCGCGGCGGCCTGTCCCGCTTGTCGCGATTGGCGTCGCGTCCGGGGTCGCGTACGGGAGGACGGCCCTGCTCGCGCATCGGGGCCCTCGAGGTATCGCGTCGCGGGCGCCGATCCTCGTCGGCCATAGGGCGGCGAGGCCTGTCCATCGGTCGCCGGCGCGGATCGGGGCGCTTCGTCCCCTCCAGCTTGACGTCTTTCCTGGCCGCTTCCTCTTCCTCGGCGATGGCGAAGAAGTTCTCCGGCTCTATGTCGTGCACGACGCCGGAGTCGAGTATCTTGCAGACGAAGGGGAAGCCGTACCGGACCGCTATCTTAGAGGCCCTCTTGAGCTCTACGAGGTCGGCGAGAGCGACCGAGACGCCGTGCTTGCCCGCCCTGCCGGTGCGGCCGGCGCGGTGCATGTAGA